>CAYVOY010000172.1:0-3416 GCA_964453395.1 uncultured Anaerolineaceae bacterium | reverse complement strand
CATACCGTTTCTCTCAGGATGAGAGGCTGACAACACGTCTGAAAAGGCTTCATGGTACTGAACACCAAACTATGCAGGCTTTGTTCTCTGTGCCGAAGTCTGATCCTTTGGAGATTAACAAGGGTATCTACACTTTGAAGATCTTGGCTTCAACCTTTGAACCGGCCTCTGATGTCAACATTGAATTTGTAAATCATGGGCTGGTTTTTGGTTTGTTTGGTACTGACCATATGCGGCGAGACTTAACAACTGCTATCCTTTGGGGGGCACCAATTGCGATGTCTTTCGGCTTGCTGGCCGCTGCAGCAACGTCTATTTTATCTATGTTGATTGCAGCTGTCGGAGCCTGGTTTGGTGGTTGGTTAGATGAGTTGATTCAGAGAATCACCGAAATTAATATGGTTCTGCCTTTCCTTCCAATTTTGATTATGGTTGGAACATTTTATTCCCGTAATATTTGGCTAATTTTAGGTGTTGCAATTGCGCTCTCTATTTTTACGGGTGCCATCAAGTCGGACCGAGCAATCTTTCTGCAAGTAAAAGAATCAACCTACATTGAAGCTGCAAAAGCTTACGGTGCCAGCGATTGGCGCATTATTGTTAAATACCTGGTTCCTCGTATCATTCCTATGTTGCTTCCTGGTTTGGTATCATCAGTGCCAAGTTATGTCTTTTTGGAAGCATCTTTAGCACTTTTAGGTTTGGGAGACCCTACTTTGCCTACATGGGGTAAAGTTATTAATGATGCATATGCCAATGGAGCTCTGTATAAAGGTCAGTTCTACTGGATTTTGGAACCCGCCGTTTTGCTGATGATTACCGGTCTTGGTTTCGCTATGCTCGGCTTTGCGTTGGATCGAATTTTCAACCCGAAACTAAGAGGTATGTAATATGTCTGAAGAAAAAATTATTCGTATTCAAGACCTGAAACTGCACTTTACAACTACCAGAGGTGCTGTTCAGGCAGTGGACGGGGTAAACTTTGATCTCGCGCCAAACAAAGCAGTGGTTGTCGTTGGTGAATCTGGTTGTGGTAAAACTTCGTTAGCAAAAGCCGTTTTACGTTTGCTTCCCAGAAACATCGGTGAATATTCCGGCAAAGTTTATTTAAAGGATTTGGAAACGATGGCACTTAGCGATGAAGAATATCGCAAACAAGTGCGCTGGGTAAAAATGTCTATGGTCCCACAGGCTGCCATGAACTCGTTAAACCCCGTAATGCGGGTTGGTGATCAGGTAGCGGAGCCGATGATTGTGCATTACGGTGTCCACAAAGATAAAGCGATGGAACAAGCAGCAAAAATGTTCCAAAATGTCGGTGTTCCTGTCGATTTCTTAAGTCGCTATCCTTTTGAACTATCCGGCGGAATGCGACAGCGGGTTGCCATTGCAATGGCATTGGTTACCTCTCCGGAATTAGTAATTTTGGATGAACCTACTTCTGCTTTGGATGTTCTAACTCAGGCAAACATTTTCAATCTGTTGAAACGCATCAAGAACGAATTGGAAACCAGTTTCATTTTAATTACTCACGATATTTCCACATCTTCAGAGTTAGCAGATATTGTGGCAGTAATGTATGCCGGACAAATTGTTGAAGTCAGCGAGTCGCATCGATTCTTCAGCGTACCCCGCCATCCCTATTCTGCAAAGTTGATGGCAAGCGTACCAAGATTGAGGTCAAAAGAAGAACTTGATTTTATCGTTGGGCGACCGCCATCACTTATCAACCCGCCAACCGGTTGTCGCTTTGCGGAGCGCTGCCCCAAACGTTTTGAGAAATGTGTTCAAGAACCCCCGATTTACCGCTTCGGTGAAGACTGGGTAAAATGCTGGCTCTATGAAGATCAAGGAGAAAAAGCATGACAGACGAAATTATGACAAAGAACGCGGAAAATTCCACCGAACCAATCCTGATTTTGGAAGATTTGAAGGTGTACTTTGAACTGAAAAAATTTGGTTTCCAGCATGCCGGTTATGTGCGGGCTGTTGATGGCGTGGATATGGAATTACGCCGCGGTGAAACAATCGCTATTGTGGGTGAAAGCGGCAGCGGTAAAACGAGTTTAATGCGGACAATTCTTCGTGTGAATAATCCGACAGGCGGTACTATCAGTTTTGAAGGACAGGTCATTAATGACCTGAAATCCTCTGAGTTAAAAGCTTTTCGCCATAAGGTTGGCTATGTTCAACAAGATCCCTATGGGGCTATGGCACCTTTTATGAATATTCAGACTATTCTTGAAGAACCGTTGAAAATTGCCGGAGTCAAAGACAAAGAGGAGAGAAGCCGTCGTGTTCATCAGGTGATGGAAGAAGTGAAGATGACACCGGTGGATGATTTCCTGTCTAAATTTCCCCATCAATTGAGTGGCGGTCAGCAACAACGTGTTGTTATTGCCCGTGCTATGATTTTGAACCCGGTTTTGCTTGTTGCTGATGAACCTGTTTCAATGCTGGATGCCTCGGTTCGAGTAGAAATTCTTAAGTTGCTGCGTAATTTGCAAGAAAGCCATAATCTGGCGGTTATTTATATTACGCATGACCTTGCAACGGTTCGATATTTCTCTGAATACATCTATGTCATGTACGCCGGGGAAATAATTGAAAAAGCTAACGAAAGCGATTTAATTAACGAAACAGCGCATCCTTACACGCATGCCTTACTTGCTGCTACTTCGGATCCAGACCCCAAAAACGTGGATGAGTTTCAGGATGTTCCACCTGGAGAACCACCTTCCTTGGTGAATCCGCCCAAAGGCTGTCGCTTCCATCCGCGCTGTTCACATATGATTGAAGGTGTTTGTAATGTAGAAGCTCCACCTGAATTTGATTTGGGTAAAGAACATCTGGTATCATGTTGGTTGTTTAAAGATTATGCGATTGCCAAAAACAGATCCTAAGATTTTACTCTGGGTTGGTGCGGGCATGCTTGTGCTGGGTTTTGTTTTGCCTTTGCTCATGACTACCCAAGTGATTACTTCAACCTTCTTCCTTAACTTTCTAAGTTTTGGATTCCAACTGGTTGGCATGGTTTTGGGAACGTTAGGTAGTTTTAGCATTGTGAAACTGAGGTTGGACAAGGAAAAGGCAAATAAAAAAGACAACCTTTTTGTAACTAAAGAACACCCAGACGAGAAAATGAATAGCAAACGCAAAAAATGAATAGTTAAAATGCAATGCACCCGGTTTGTCGGACGGGATTTCGCTAAAGATACTGGATCGAGTTCTGTTAATTACAGGACTCAGTCCAGTTATTTTGTTAGTATAACGAATTTTGATATCGTACTACTTTTGACGAGACCTGGAAGTGGTGTTGATTGAGAAGCTGCAATTTGAGAGTTATTTCGTGTTGTTTTTTAGCAATCTCAATTATGACAAAAAATCTCTTTTTACCCTGCTTTTAGTCAACTTTG
>CAYVOY010000171.1:0-3419 GCA_964453395.1 uncultured Anaerolineaceae bacterium | reverse complement strand
AGTCGTATTTATTTTGCACATTCACCTCCGTTGGGTCTAAGAAAACAAAATGAAATGTCCGTCTAATGGTCGTAAGATATTAGAATAACACCGGTTGAAACAAGCGGGAACACAAACCAACATAGCGTAAAGCAACCATTTGAAGCTGTTCCCTATCGGCTTAAATTATACACCGACTAAGAAAATCAGATTAATATTATACGCTCAAAACACTATATATAGGGTTTATTTTGTCTTAAATATTCTTCTCATGTTATACTAAAAGCAAGTTTATCATTGGCGTGAAGATACCGCCCAGCACATCAATCATTTTTACGTTCTAAGGAAGTAAAACGAGGTCCGATTTGGTCGAACCATTGATTGCACAACTATTCTGCAAGAAGGCTTGCATGGACAAGTCCGGTAGAAAGTTGTGCTTTTTTATTCTTCCTAAACCAAATTTTTTCTAACCGGAAAGTGAGGCACTATCGAAAATATGCAATATTTCATTCACCTTCTACCCAACCATCGTTTTTTATTTAAATTTTTAAAAGGAGATTAAATCATGTCAAAAAGTACAATTAAAGAATTCATCGGCGAAGTCTTCGGAACTTTTATCCTGATTTTGCTCGGTGATGGCGTTGTCGCCAACGTAGGTCTGGCACCTCGACTTGCGGGCACAGCATATAACTGGAACACTATTACCATCGGCTGGGCATTTGCGGTTATCATTGCAGCCTATGTCTCCGGTGGTGTTTCCGGTGCACACCTCAATCCTGCAGTTACACTCGGCTTGGCAGTCCGCCGTGGCTTCCCCTGGAAAAAAGTGGCTCCCTACATCATTGCTCAAATGATTGGTGCCTTCCTCGGTGCAGGCGCAGTTTACTTGGTCTATCGCGAAGGTTTGGTTGCAGCCGGTATGCCGAATGTGTGGTCAACCGGTCCCGGTTCGACCTTTGGGCAAGCCTTTTTTGGCGCTGAAAGTACAGCAGCTGTCGGCTCATATGGCATGCTCACAGCAGCCATTACCGAATTTTTTGGAACCTTAGTCCTGATCTGGGGCATTGCTGCCAGTGGAGATCTTAAAAATAATGGCCTCAAAGATAACTTGGGAGTGCTGATTGTCGGTTTTGCAGTTCTGGTAGTTGGTCTCTCACTTGGTGGTCCCTCCGGATATTCAATCAACCCTGCTCGCGACCTTGGACCTCGCTTACTCGGTGCCCTGGTCGGAACGAAGGGGCTCTTTGATCCGCAATTCTATTGGCTGATTGTTCCGGTCCTGGTTCCTGCAATTGCCGGTCCAATTGGCTTCTGGCTCTATGATATGCTGATTAGCAAGAACCTGCCTTCAAAAGAGGATGAATAAACCTTAAACTGCCCATCTGTCTTCCGGCTCAAGCAAATTGAATTGCCGCTCAACCAAAGCAGAAGCCGGAAAATCAAAAAAAGCATTGGTTCAAACAGCTGGGCAGAACAACAAAACAGAATAGGAGAAATAATGGGTAAATATGTTGCAGCTATCGATCAAGGCACCACCAGCACCCGCTTTATGGTCTTTGACCATGCCGGAAAAGTGGTCGGCTACGATCAAAAAGAACACGAGCAAATCTTCCCCAAACCGGGATGGGTAGAACACGATCCGCTCGAAATTATTCAAGCCACAAAAGACGTCATCACCGGTGCTATCAATAAGCTCCGCCTGGATGTCAAAGAAATTGAAGCCATCGGTATCACCAACCAACGCGAAACCGCCGTTGTATGGGATAAGCTAACCGGTAAACCAGTCTACAATGCCATCGTTTGGCAAGACACCCGCACCGACCAAATTTGTAACGAATTGGAAAAAGACGGCGGTCAGGATCGCTTCCGCGAAAAAGTTGGCTTACCACTGGCAACTTACTTCTCGGGCATGAAAGTCAAATGGATTCTCGATAACGACCCGAGCCTCAAAGCACGCGCCGAAAAGGGCGAAATTCTCTTTGGCAACATCGACACCTGGGTCATCTGGAATATGACCGGCGGCCCACAAGGCGGCGTCCATATCACCGACGTTACCAACGCCTCCCGTACCTTCATGATGAACCTGGAAACCCTCGATTGGGACCCCGATATGTTGGAAGTCCTGGGCGTTCCACGCGCAATGCTGCCTGATATTAAAGCTTCGAGCCAGGTTTATGGCTATTGCAAAGGCGGCGAACTGGATGGCATTCCGGTTGCCGGTGACCTTGGCGACCAACAGGCAGCCCTATTCGGACAAACCTGCTACAGCCCCGGCGAAGCCAAAAATACTTACGGCACCGGCTGTTTCATGCTCATGAACACTGGCATCGAACCAATTCAATCCAAAAATGGCTTGCTGACGACCCTCGGTTACAAAATCGGTAACGAACCAGCTGTCTATGCTCTTGAAGGCTCAATTGCCATCACCGGCGCATTGGTGCAGTGGCTTCGCGACAATTTGAAGATGATTGAAAAATCCTCTGATATTGAATTGCTCGCAAATTCCGTTGAAGATTCCGGCGGAATTTATTTTGTTCCAGCCTTCTCCGGACTCTTCGCACCCTATTGGAAGAGCGATGCCCGCGGTGCAATTGTTGGTCTGACCCGCTATGTCAACGGTGGCCATCTGGCAAGAGCTGTCCTTGAGGCAACTGCCTATCAAACAGCGGAAGTCCTCGAAGCGATGAACAAAGATTCCGGTGTCGATCTGACCGCTCTGAAAGTTGACGGCGGTATGGTCTTCAACGAAGTTTTGATGCAATTCCAATCTGATATCCTCGGTGTACCCGTCATTCGCCCGACCGTTGCCGAAACCACCGCCCTCGGTGCTGCCTATGCAGCCGGCTTGGCTGTTGGCTTCTGGGAAAAAGTGGAAGACCTGCGCGCCAACTGGGGCAAGGATAAGGAATGGGAACCCAAGATGGATGCGGACACGCGGGAAAAACTCTATAAGGGTTGGAAGAAAGCCGTTACCCGTACCTTCGATTGGGTTGAATAGCAAATTGACTTGCTATATAAAACGGGTTTTGCCTTTTTAGGTTAAGCTAGTAATTGGCACTAAACCCGGATAACGATAGCGGAGTCCATCCCAAAAGATGGATTCCGCCCTTGGTAACTAAACAAAAAAAATTCTGAAATTCTGAGATGAGGAACTTATGGCACGAAAAAAAGGAAATGGCAATCAAAAGCAAGAATTTAACGAAGCAGAACTCCGTAAGCCCTGGATTCAGAAAAAAACCGGCAGACTCGTAATCACTATTTTAAGCATTGCGATGATGATTTTCGTAGCTGCCAATATCATTATGGAAAGCGGCGAATGGGGCCGCGGCATACTCTATGGTGTCGGTTTTGGCGGAAGCATTTGGCTCGTCTTTGGCGGGATGAACTGGTTCCATTCATTATTTCGCCCAAAAGAAAAGCAGGAAACAGGAAACGGGGAA
>CAYVOY010000170.1:0-3420 GCA_964453395.1 uncultured Anaerolineaceae bacterium | reverse complement strand
AGGACAATCGCAGGATGTTCTTTTGGAAAGCTGGTCAACGGATTAGCCATCAATTCCCATGAAAAAACACTAAATAAAATTACACTAATCCAATAAATAATTTTACCAGAAAGATGCCATTTTTCGGAAATGAATTTAAAAACGGAGAAAAATGCCGGCAAAACCATCAACAGGAATATTCCTTCGGAATACAAGTTGAAAAAGTATGCAATTGTCAGCGTAAGCATTAATTTCCATTGCAGCTGGCGTTCTTTCATTTGCCCCAAACCAAACCACTCCACCAAAACCATCACAAATGTGGCTAAATGGAGAGCAATTGCAATCTGTGCATAGGCTCCCGGGAAAG
The DNA here is from genome assembly GCA_964453395.1 of uncultured Anaerolineaceae bacterium. Taxonomy (GTDB): domain Bacteria; phylum Chloroflexota; class Anaerolineae; order Anaerolineales; family Anaerolineaceae; genus Mesolinea. Next base: position 3,074 of record CAYVOY010000170.1, on the reverse strand, counting down.
CACGTGCCACCCCCATCCAGGGAGTATCCAGCCAGCTGATATCAGGATTGAGCGAAATAATCTTCGAAAACCAATCCTGAATCCAGTTTGGGAAAAGAATCAAGCTGGTAATCATCAAAAAGAGAAAGCCAAAGAGCAGAATTTTGCCAAGCGAATTGTTACGTCTTGCTCCGTAAAATATCAACAAAAAAACGGCTGGGAAAATTGCAATGGGGTTAATCCAAATCGCAAATAAGAACAAAATCCCTGCCTGATTCCCTTCGCCTTTCAAGCCCTGACGAATTGCAAGAAGCGTTAGCATGATGAAAATTGGCGCCATGCTGGCTGTCAAACCTGCTCTAACCATCGGATAAGCCGTTGCAGCTAAAACACAAGTGATGAAGATTTCAAATCCGCGTAATTTCAAACCGGAGAGGTCAAGCGCAAGTAGAACCGAAATTACAACACTCAATTGGCTCAACATAATCCAAATTGCCTTGGCAATCGGATAAGGTATAAAACTGATAGGAATAAACAAAAAGACATACCAAGCAGAATCCAAAAAATTACCCCGGTCACGTTCATTGGGCAAATCATTGTTTTCCCGAATAAGCTTTACGGTGGATTGATGGGTTTCTTCGCTATAGGGCGACCAGCCTTCGCTCATCCATGAGCGGGCAGCATTCCAGCGCGTGGCAAAATTATCTTCTAATTGCAAGCGACTATCCAAATTCAGGTTTAGAAAAGTCAAGCCTGCCATGAGCAAGACAATCAAAATTGGAACCCAGACATTCGCGGTTTTCTTTAAAAATATAATAAGACAGTCTCCATTGTGTTTTAGTCGAATGCTAATTATAGACAAAAAAACTAAGTCTGAAAAATCTTGATAGACAATCGCAATTCACAGTATGTAGTTGGCAGTTTGCAGTTCTCAGTTTGCAATTAAAAATCGACAATTCTCAAGAATGGGTAATAAATCGAAAATCATTTCTGTTTCCTGCTTGCTATTTCCTGTTTCCTGTCCAAGTCTTGAAATTTACCTCAAAATATCGTACTCTATGCAAGAATATAAAATATGAGAGAAAGTTAATCAATACATGGCAAGAATAACCAATAAAACCGTTCCAAACGAAAACAACTTCAATGCTGTCATCTCAAGTTTAGTAGATTTTGCCAAAAAGAAAGGTTTCGTAACCGAATCTGATATTCTCCGCTACTTCCCTGAAGCCGAGGAATATCCCGAACAGCTCGAAGATGCCTATACAGCTCTTGAAAATGCCCGCATATCCATCTCCGAAGAAGCCCCGCTTGCAGACGAAATAGACGAAAAAGAAATTGCAGATCCCCTCAGCGATATAGAAGAAGGACCAACCTCGGACGACCTGGCAAATATCGACACAGATGACACCATCGGGCTCTACCTCAAAGAGGTAAGCCGTGTACCCTTGCTCAACAGCATCGATGAAGAAGTTGTTTTGGCAAAACGCATGGAAGCCGGCCGCGAAGCTCGTGCAGAATTGGCTAAAGGTGGTCTCAGCTCCGCCCGTCGCGAAGAACTGCTCGCCTTAGTCGATGACGGCGATGCAGCAGTCGATCATCTCATCACCGCTAATTCACGCCTGGTCATCAGTGTTGCCAAAAAATATATGGGACGAGGCGTTCCTTTCCTTGATCTGATTCAAGAAGGAAACATTGGACTCATCCGCGCCACCAAGAAATTTGAATACGAGCGTGGTCACAAGTTCAGCACCTATGCCACCTGGTGGATTCGTCAGGCCGTTACCCGTGCAATTGCCGATCAAGGCCGCACCATTCGCGTCCCTGTCCACATGGGTGATCAAATCAACAAGCTCTTGCGCGTGCAACATCAGCTGACCCAACGTCTTGGGCGTGATCCATCCGTAGAAGAATTGGCAGAAGCGCTTGATGTTCCGCCTAAAAAAGTTGAAAACATGATTCAGGTTGCTCGCCGGCCTCTTTCCCTGGAAACGCCTACCGACGATGAAGAAGATTCCGTTCTTGGCGATTTTATCGAAGATGACGAAGCACCGCCACCTGACGACACTGCTACCTACAATTTGCTCAAACAGCATTTGGTCGAAGTCCTGGATACCCTTCCCCCCAGAGAAGTACGCATTTTACAGTTGCGTTACGGACTTTTGGACGGACAGGCCTACACTTTGGAAGAAGTTGGGCGCAAAATGGGTGTTACCCGCGAGCGCGTGCGCCAAATTGAAGCCCAGGCGCTAACCCGTTTACGCCACCCATCGGTCCGCCGAAAATTGCGTGATTATTTGGGTGATTAATTATGACTGAACAATACACTGCAGACCAAACCCAACCGATAATGATTAGTCCTGAAGATGCTCCAGTTTCGAGAGCTTCTTCAGTCAAACTTAATTCTGAAATCCCGGAATGGTTACTCGAATTTGCCGCCTCTCAGCCGACAATAATTGAAACAACTGAGAACGAAATCGACGAAGAAGCGATTCCGGTCGTTATGGAAACATCTGCCTGGCATGCCGTCCAGGCAGAACTTGACGACGTTAAACTCAAGACGGATGACAATTTTGACAATTTGCTCAAAAGCGGACACTTTGCTCTGGCTGCTGAGCTTCTGCGCGGGCAAGCAAATGACATTGCTTCGATTGAAGAAGCACAAGGTAAAATTCGTCCGGCCTTGACGCTCAATGAAGAAGTTATTCCTCTTTGGAATTTATATGACGAGTTAACCATAAAACTCAACCAACTTAAACAGAATTCAGCAAAAAACGGAGGTTAAATGGAGAGGTCTTTAGTATTAGTAAAACCCGATGGTGTACAACGTGGCTTGATTGGTGAAATTATCCGTCGATTTGAAAACCGTGGTTTACGCTTGATAGGCGCGAAATTCTTGCAAGTTTCACCTGAACTTGCCAAAGACCATTATGCCGTCCACGAGGGAAAGCCCTTTTACGATGCCTTGATTAAATTTATCACCTCAGCTCCTGTCATGGCATTGGTCTGGACCGGTCCCGAAGCGATTATTGCCATCCGTCAAACTGTGGGCAAAACGCGTGGCACCGAAGCCGACCCGGGCACAATCCGCCATGATT
>CAYVOY010000169.1:0-3443 GCA_964453395.1 uncultured Anaerolineaceae bacterium | reverse complement strand
GCGGTCAATTTTGGCGATTGGAGAAGAAGATCCCAATCGAGGGCTTTGAACAAACCGCCAGCTAAATCTAAAATTTCGATGCGAGAGAAATTCCGGCAACCCACCAAGATACCGGCAGAAAGCGATTGAGGCGCATCGAAGAGGCTGGCAACGCTTTGTTTCGCTTCGTTTACGCCTTCGGTCAAGACCGATACGCTTTCGCATAGCTGAAAAATTTCTTCCCGGTTATGTGTAACCAGTAAAACGGTTTTTTGCCAGCGCTCGAAGAGCTCCACCAACTCCAACTGAACTTGCCATTTCAGGTATTGATCGAGAGCGGAGGTGGGTTCATCGAGCATTAAAATCTTCGGTTTGTTGAGTAAAATGCGGCCGAGAGCGACCCTTTGCCTTTGTCCTCCGGAAAGAAATTGCGGTTTTTTCTTTTCAAGCCCCTCAAGTTTCATCATTTTTATAATTTCTGCGATGTCCTTTTGGCTTGTCGTTCGATCCTCCGGACGGATTCCGGCAAGCAGGTTTTGTTCAACCGTCATGCTTGGGAAGAGCGCATAATGCTGAAAAAGATAGCCAAGCCGTCGGCTTTGGGGGCTTAAATTGATGCCTTTGGTTGAGTCAAAAAGGGTGACGCCATCCAGCTCGATTGTGCCCGAATCTGGTTTTTCGATACCGGCGATACATTTGAGCGTCATGCTTTTGCCGCAGCCGGAGGGTCCCAGAATGCCCAAAACTTCGGAACCGGCTTCGAAGTTAATTTTCAGCTCGAAATTGTTTAATTGTTTCCTGAAGTTCGCCCGCAGCATCAGCGCTCCATTTCTGCGACAGCATTTTTGTTTGAATTGCGCGTTTCGAGAGAATTGATTGCCAGCAAGACAACCGTGCTGATGGCGACGTTGATTGCCACCCAAAGATATGCCTGGGCATCGTTTCCGGTGCGCCATAGTTGGTAGACAGTGGTAGAAATCGTGGCTGTTTTGCCGGGAGTGTAACCGGAAATCATGCTGGTGGCGCCATATTCGCCCAAAGCGCGGGCAAAAGCGAGGACGGTGCCCGCCAAAATTCCCTGACTGGTGGTTGGGATCACAATTTTCCAAAAAATCTTGCTGTTCGACATGCCGAGCGTTTGTCCGGCGTATTGAAGGTCTTTGTCAAAACTTTCAAAAGCACCCCGGGCAGTTCGGTACATCAAAGGAAAAGCAACCACAACCGAAGCAAAAATTGCTGAATACCATTCCATCACCAAACGGGTGTTTGCCAGCTCAATAAAAAATTTGCCAATGGCAGAATAAGGACCTAAGGCTTTCAATAAGAAGAAGCCGACAACAGTTGGTGGCAAAACGAGGGGCAAGGTGAGGATTACGTCTAAAATGCCTTTGAGCCAGCGTGGCAATTTGGCAATATGCCAGGCAGCGTAAATACCACTGAAGAAAATGATAACGGTGCTGATGGCGGCAACCCGGAGGGAATTCCAGAGGGGGTACCAATCAATGTTTGCGAAGCTCATGCCTGATTCAAATTCGTTTCTTCGACCCCATGAATACATTCACGGGGTCGAAATTGATTAATTATCTCGCTTGTGGAGTGGGAATGGAGAAACCGACAGCTGTCAAAATCTTCTCAGCTTCGGGAGTGTGCAGGAAGTCGAGGAAGGCTTTGGCTTGTTCGGGGTGTGCGCTGTTTTTCATGACAGCACCCGGGTAAATAACCAGTGTTTTCAAAAGACTGCCATCTGCTTCGGCAACGGTTTCAAGGTTAGCGGAGAAGGCATCGGTTTTGTAGATAATGCCACAATCGGCAACGCCTTCGTTGATCCACGTGGTAACTTCTTTGGCGTTGGAACCGTAAGTGACTTTGGGTTGAATTTCATCCCAAATGCCGAGGATTTTCAGCAACTCTTCAGAATATTGTCCAACGGGGACATCAGCATTGCCGAGGGCAATCGCTTTGACATTTTCATTAGCCAAATCGGCGAATGTTTGGACATTAGCAGGATTGCCGGCAGCAACTGCCAGGGCGACCTTGTTTTCAACAACGTTCATGCGGGTATCGGCATCAACAAAGTCAAGGCCGGCAGTGTTGGCTTCGAGCCCGGCTTGCAGTTCGTTCATTTGCTTTTGAGCAGCAGAAACGAAAACGTCAACCGTTGCGCCATTTTCAATTTGGGTTTTCAGAGTGCCTGAGGAATCAAAGGTGAAAATCACTTTGAGGCCGGGATTGGCTTCTTCAAACAATTTGCCAATTTGGTCAAAGGTTTCCTGGAGAGATGCAGCAGCAAATACAATCAATTCGACCTCCTCAGCTGCTTGGGCAGGATCCTGAGCCGGGGCGGCAGTGCAGGCTGACAAGAAAACTGCGAGTACGATAAAGATTGTAAAGATTTTCTTCATTCATTCCTCCGACAATAGCTCAATAATTGAGTAGTTATAAATTATTTTATCGTATTTCTTAAAATTGTGGAAAATTCATTCAAAATTGGAATGATATAAAGACGAATTCAAAGCCCGGACCCTGCTTTAGTCGCTGATGACAGCCATATTCCCCAAAACACCCCAGGACATGAGGAAAACTTCATTTGGCGTGTCATAAAATTTGCCGTTATTCATATAACGAATGTGGCTTTCGCTATAGCCGGTCAGGATGACCACGTGTTCATAGGGTGCGACGGTTACGCTGCGGCCTTCTGAATCGATAAACTCGGACGGTTCACTATATTCCATGTTGCCAATCACCCAGACGATAATCGGTTTGTTTTCAGACAATTTTTGTTTGACTTCTTCAAGCGAATAATTGACCACAGCTTTGGCTGCTAAGCCTTTTTCTGTCAGCACATCGGCAATTGGTCCGGCATGCACGCCATAAGCATAAGGTGGAATCTGCCCCCAAACATCGGTCAGAACCTGTCCGACGAAACCATAGTCGGGATTGTCTGAGCTTGGCAGGGCAAATTGGATGCTGGATTCATAAATCGACACGCCAAAAAAATTTGCCCAATCAGATGCTGCGCTGGCTTCGCAGCTGAGGGGATAGGCTTGTTTGTGCCCCGAAATGCCGAGGATGTAATGACTTTCCGGATAGTCCACAGGCAATTTTTGCGGCTCTGATGTGGCGACGGGCTCTTCTTGCAATGGAGTTGGAGATGGCTGGGCGGTTTTGCTGGGTTCAGGACTTGGTTCGGGCGTAGAACTCGGCTTTGGGGTTTCTGTCATTATGCTTGTTGGGCTTTGCGTGGCGATTGCGGCTTCCGGCGTTGATTCAACCGCCTGGGATTGGCAAGCAAAAAGCAGGCTGGATGCAAGCAAACAAAACAACAACGATTTCCGGAAAACTTTCATGCATTAAGTATAAAGGAAAATGAACTGTTGCGTAGGCCGGCTTTTCGTAGGCCGGCTTGTGTTTTTCAAGCCGGCACAGCTTGGCAAACAAAATGCCGGATTCAAAAACGGAATCCG
>CAYVOY010000168.1:0-3465 GCA_964453395.1 uncultured Anaerolineaceae bacterium | reverse complement strand
GGTGGGAGGGTGAAAGAATAATGACACGTTTGTAACTCTTGCCCCGGATTGCCTTAAGCGCAAAGGCAGCAGTTTGTCCGGAGTAATAATAGCCAGCATGGGGCAAAATTAAGGCACTAAGCTTCCCGCTAAAAGCAGGAAGCTCAGCATTGTCAAGGTAGCCCCTGAGTTCTTCGCTTAATTCACTGGCATCACTGGGATACCAAGAACCAGAAATTGGTGATGGGCGAAAATCTTCGCCTTCTGCGTCTGCCATAGCTCTATTTTAGCACGGGCAGCACTTTTCGTTCGAACTTATTTTTTCTTCAACGATTCGTTGTAATAATCGGTATATTCCCTCAGCAAACCGAGCAAGCGTTCCAGTTCCTCTTCAGAGTGGTGGTTTGAGAAAACATCAAAAATCTCGCGAATGTGTTCGGAAATTTCATCGGTAGATTCGACACCGAGTTTATCCAAAATAATCGTCCATACTCGTTTGTCTTCAGCATGACGGGTGCGGGCAATAAAACCTTTTTCTTCGAGCATTTTACAGGTTTTGCTCAGGTTACCGGGGTTAATATCCAGCTCTTCAGCCAATTCGGTCAAAGTGGTGGATTCGTTAGATCTGATCTGCAGTAAAATGCGAACCTGCTGTTGGGTCAAATCGTATTTCTTGCAAAATTCGGCGCAAATCCCCATTCGGCTCTTCTGCATTTCTCTGGTCAAATACCAAAGTTCCCAAATAAAATCTTCTTTTCTCATTCTTCCTCCAAAGGTGTATATTGTTGACTTTGTGATTATCTAATAATAATACTAATGGAATTAATTATCAACTATAAATACAATATGTGTATATACTATTCCGCCCTAATTGTATAAATGTAGGTTTTTCGCCCTAACTAATAAAAAACCCCAGGTTCCGGTCATGCCCAGTTCCTGACGTAGATCGTCATTGGTTAATTCATAAAACAATCCAGTCCCCGGACGGTTTGGGTCGTAAAGCAATTCTTCACGAATCACAAAGCCCTCGCCATGGTTGATGTTGGTAACCGAATAGGCTCTGCCGCGTTCATCAATCCGACTAACCACAAGCATATGATCAAAACCTTCAAAGTTAGAAATCCCCTTCAGAACGTAGAGATAAAGCCAGTCGCCCACTTGCAGCGGATTTGCTTTCCAGTCATATTTTCCAACACTATCTTCAACCCGAACATAATCGTAATCATCTTTTGAGAAAAATTTTCGCTCTAAATCACGGGTGCCATGACAGGCTTCATTATCTTCTCTTGTGCGAGCGCAAAGCAACCACATTTCTTTTGGTTCAGATACAGGGGGCAAATAGCCACCATCACGCATGATTGCCGCAGCCAAAGGTCCGCACATATTATTCGGATGTTCAGTATCCCCTTCGGTAAAATTGATTTCGCGGGCAACTGCAACCGCTTCTTCAAAATTTGACGCCAAATATTTCAAACTGGCTTGATGGATTCTTTCTTCCGCTACTTCCTGCGCGCTTTGCGTTGGCGTTGGCGTCGGAGGCTCAGCTGTTGCCGTCGGGCTTGGGATAGGCGTTGGGCTGCTGGTTGCTGTTGCTGATGCTGTTGCTGTTAATGTAGGCACCGCGCTTGGTGTCGCGGTTGGTTCAGGCGCAGCACAAGCAGCCAGAATAATCGTGAAAGTGAGCAACAAGAGGGTTAATTTCAAATGCTTCATTGTAAAAAGTCCCATGGATTCACACGACCTGTGTTGTTGTTCCGAAGTTCAAAGTGTAAATGTGCGCCGACTGAGGAGCCGGTATCGCCAACCGTGCCTACCCGATCGCCGCGATAGACTTCTTGCCCACAGCCAACTTCAACCGTCGCCATATGGGCATAGAGGCTTTGCCAACCATGACCGTGGTCAACCACAACCATATTGCCATAGCCCCAGTCATTCCAACCGGCATAAACCACCACCCCGTTATCAACCGTAGAAACCGGGTCGCCGATATTGCCGCTAAAGTCGACGCCGTAATGGTTAGCCGAAGGCGAAAAATCATAGCCGCTCAAATTGTGAGCACTAACCGGAAAAATGAAATTTTGAGTGCCGAGAACGCCGTCATATTTATCCGGACAAGCACCGGGCCCAACGTTGAGAGCACTGGCAGGGTCTTCACGGGTAATTCGCGGAACGCGCCAATCGGAATATTGCCCCTTGCCGCCCGGAACAATCAGCATTGTGCCGGCTTCGATATCGGGATTGGACAAATCGCCCAGTTCCGCCAGCTTGAGATGGTTGCCCGGGTAGTCGATAATCGTTTCAGGGTCGACCTGATAAAAATCTGCCACACCGTTCAAACCCTCTCCGGCACTCCAGATATGCAAAGTGCCGTCCACCGGCATGATAAGCAGTTCCTGACCGGGGAAAATCATATGCGGATCGTCGCCGATATTATAGCGATTGCTCCAAAGCACGGTTTCGGGCAACAAATTGAAACGCGAAGCAACCGAAAAAAGCGTGTCCCCGGGCTGTACCGTGTAAGTATCAACAGTCGTGCGCTGCCTGACCGCTAATATTGTGTCCATAGCTGTTTCGCGTTTAAGTTCCTCTGTTTGAGCCGCCAAATCAATCGGCGGGAGGAGTAATTCTGGCTCTGCCATCGCCTGAACAGGGTCGGGGATTTGCAATTGCGTAATCAAACTGCCGTCCGCATTGACGTAATAACTCTTGAGCAGCAAAACCATCGCAAGCATCATCAAAACCGTAGCAAGCAAAGTTGCAGCACGTAAAACCCCATCTGCAAAACCCAGTTGTTTGAAACGCAACCAAAAGTTTTCAGGCGGAGTTTCACTTGCTTCTTCAATTTCTTCATTTTGAGAAGTCAGCTTGTCTTTGACTTCTTCAGTTGGCTTAATTTCCATCACAAAGATAATATCATACTTGGATTAACTGTTTATTAGCAGGTGAAACAAAGCAGCCCCATGGTATTATTAGGTATGCAAGCACTGGTTACGCTCTTACCCCAACCCTTTTATCAGACCGTAACGGAAATTTGGTCGGTTCTGGAAGAACGCTATGGCTGCAAACCCGAATACAATCAACCCGAACCGCACTTCACCTGGCAATATGCAGACGCTTATACTGAGGGTTATAGCGCAATCTTGGAAAGGCTATCTGCCAGTTTGAGCCCAATTGAAATTGAAACCGATATCGTCAGCAGTTTTTCAGACAATAACTCGGTACTCTTCATTCAGATTTTACCTTCAGAAAGATTGGTAGAAACACATCGCCAATTATGGAAAGCCTTGGAACCCTTTGGGAAGAGCCCAAGCTTGCTTTACCAACCCGGGAACTGGATTCCGCATATCACGCTTACTCATGCTGACACTGCCCACAACCAGAAGGCAGTCAGAGAATATTTAAATACGCTTGACCTGCAATGGAAATTCAGCGCCAATCGCCTGACAATGCTGATTCTGGACGAAGAGAATCGCTGGAAAGACCCAC
>CAYVOY010000167.1:0-3469 GCA_964453395.1 uncultured Anaerolineaceae bacterium | reverse complement strand
TCGTTGGCTGGCAGATGCATTGGATATGGACAAAGTCTATCGCAATCACCATTGGGTTTCCCTTTTGTCGATTTTCCTTATCATTGCCCACTTTATGCTTTTGGCTTTTTACAATCCAAAAATCGCCACATATCTCAATGTTTTCGATGCACCCTGGATGATTGCAGCGGGATCGATTGGCTTGATGGGCTTGTTGTTGATTGGAATCACCTCAGTTTTGCGAAAATCAATCAAAATGGACTATCGCCTGTGGCTCTTCATTCATGATTTGCTGACTATTATCATTTTGGTTGGCGGTATGGTCCACATTTTCGGAGTTGGTTATTACTCAAAGCATCCATTCCAATTTTGGGTTTGGGTTTTCGAAATTGTCGTTTGGGTTGTTGCCTTCACTTATATTCGGATTATTCGCCCTTATCTGATCGGAAAAAAGGCTTATATGGTCAAATCGGTTGTTGGCGTATCGTCCGACACCTACACCCTGACCCTCAGCCCGGATGGACACGAAGGCATTCCTTTTGAAGCCGGACAAGTTGCCTGGATTAGCACAGGGCCATCACCTTTTGTTCTGAGCCGAAACCCCTTTTCTTATTCTGGCAGCTCTGAAAGAAATGGTGAAGTGCGCTTTTCAATTAAGAATCTGGGCGATTTCACCTCAACCGTTCCTCACATGAAACCCGGACAGCGGGTTTACATAGACGGCCCCTATGGCACGTTCAATTTGCACGACGAACGGATGCAAAAGGGCTTGGTCTTGATTGCCGGCGGTATCGGACTTGCGCCTGTTATGAGTATTCTTCACACCTTGGCAGACCGTGGCGATCAACGCCCGGTATATGTCTTCTATGGTGATTTGAACGAGGATACAGCCTTGTACGCTCAAGAATTTGCAGAACTTAAGTCGAAGACTAACATGGCACTTATTCAGGTTTTAGAGAAACCAAAAGACGAAGCCTATCCGTATCGTGGCTATATTACAAAAGAGCTAATGCTTGAACATCTGCCACAAAACTATCAGGATCTCTTCTATTTCGTCTGTGGTCCGGCTCCTATGCTTCGTGCGATTGAGAAGAACTTTGACGCCTTAGGCATCTCTCGTAACCAGGTTCACGAAGAAAATTACACCATGGCTTAATTTTGAAGCCATAGAATTTCATAGCAAAAGAAATGAATAAATGAGACCGATTTACACAAAATCGGTCTCTTTGTTTAATCAAACTTGTTTAATCCAACCAAATTGGGTTTGTTACCAATGCCGGCAAAAGCGGCAAGCCGGGGAAGAAGGTTCGCCAGACTTCAAGGCGAATATATCCGGCTTTGATGACCGGAAATTCATAAGACCAATTACCCTTACCCGGAGAGGTGAAGAGCTGACGGTCGCCATCCTGGTCAATAATTTTTATCTGATCTCCGGCTTCGAGAGCGATGGCATGAATTTGAGCTTTCAGATTGGGATGAAAATTGAGGATGCAGCCATAGGTAGCATCTTCAATCGTTAAATCTATCCGCAAATCTGTCGGGCTGTATGTGAAATAACTGTGCCCGGATTGAACGGCTTCCAGTATATCTTCTTCAGAGGCAGACCAACTCAGGACATTAATCGTCGGACCGGCTAAACGCTGGAAAAAAGTATCGCGGTGATAGTCGCTTCCGCAAACGGCAACTTGTTTTTTGCCAGCTTTGAGCATTTGGTCCCACATCGCGATTGCCTTAAGGTTTGCCGGGCGCATCGGACCGTTCCAAACTTCAATCAAATCATACGGGAGGCTTGAGGTGTCAATCAGGAAGGGGCAATTTTCATCCATCGGATGATTGATGCTAATCAGGGCGCCACGCTCTTTCGCTTGCTGGAATTTAGCTTTTATTTCCTCGTGAGTGTTGGCGATGAATGAGCCGTCATAAGGATCTTCAATTCCAAAAAAGTTGCTGTGCCCTTCGTAATGCGTCCATTCCATGCCGGGGATAATGGTCAAGCCCTCAATTTTTGGGAAAGAGGCACGCTTAACCGGCTGGTTATGATCCGTCACTGCGATAAAATCGAGACCGTGTTCGCGGGCGTGCTTGCCGAGGTGTTCAAGGCTCAACTGCCCGTCGGAGGCGAAGGTGTGCGTGTGAAGGTCGCCTTTCAACCAACGCCGAACTTTTGGGAAAAAGCGAAGATTAAAGGTGACTTCGACGCCCTCTTTTGCCACAACGTAAGCACCGAGCATAATTTGGTAAATGCCCGGAGTTAAAGGATCGGGCAGATAGCCGGGGGTTGCATCTTTAGTCGAAACAAAAATGGAGGTCTTGTTGGAGCCGCTGGCACCAATTTGCCTGCCATCCGGCCCAATCAAACCGAGATCAAGGATGTTGATCTGTTCTGTTTGAACAAATTCACCGATTTCGGTCGGGATTTCTGCCGCTTTGTTTCGAGTGTAGTGGTAATCAATCTCAATTCGCTCCGTTTGAGCGGGAATTTCGAAGGGGAAAAGCAAATATTGCCTTTCCCGGTCGTGGGAGATGTGTTGCTTGATTTCAAGAGTTTTCAATTTCCTGTTACCTTTTTCCTGTTACCTTTTTCCTGTTTCCTGTTTCCTTTTACCTGTTACCTGTTACCTGCTCACCACTTCTTCAATGATAAAGGTTTCAATCCATTTTTGCCAAAAATGCCAATCGTGGATGCCGGGAGCTTCTTCGTAGGTCAGAGGGATTCCAAATTGTCCGGCGGCATGGGCAAACCAACGGTTCATTGGCAACAAGTCGTCCTCCGTGCCGCAATAAGCAGAAAGCCTGGGCAGATCGACTTGCTTTTCAGCCGCATTCCGAAGCCAAAATTCCGGGTCGTGAATGCTGCCGGGAATTTTATCCAGACCACCGAAAATGAGTTCGAGTTCATGGATAAACTTTGGGTCTTGTGTTTTGGAAGTGGGACCCAAAAAAGCATTAACCGCCAAAACGCCGGAAAGTGAACAAGCCGCAGCATAAAGGTCAGGACGCAAAAAAGCGGCTTTGAAGCAACCGTAGCCGCCCATCGAAAGTCCGGCGATGAAGGTTTGCTCGCGCTTATCTGAAATCCGAAAAACGCCTTTCAGAAAAGCAGGCAATTCTTCGGTGATATGGGTGAAGTATGCCTGTCCGTTATCCATATTGGTGTAAAAACTGCGTCCTCCGGATGGCATTACCACGACCAAACCATGCTCACGGGCGAGGATTTCGATGTTGCTATAACGAGCCCAGCCGGAAGCGTCTTCCGAAAGGCCATGCAGAAGGTAGAGCACTTTTCGCTCCTCAAGCGGGGCAGCACCGCGCGTGCTATCTTCCGGAATGATCAAGTTGAGCGGCAGGTTGCTGCCAACAGCCTCGGATTTAAAATCTATTTGTAAAAAAGCCATAATTAACCTTCATCCTCAATCTGCTTTATTTCCACTTTTTTGAATTGAGACAGGAAGGAGAAGCCGACGCTGATCAGCATCATTACAAAGGGGAA
>CAYVOY010000166.1:0-3507 GCA_964453395.1 uncultured Anaerolineaceae bacterium | reverse complement strand
ATTAAACCTCGTTGTGTGACAACACCCAAGAGTTGATCCTTTTCTGCGATTAGCAGGATTTTGATCTTCTGTTCGCTCATCACATCCCTGGCAGCGACGATAGTGGTATCGGGTGTTACGGTTACCGCAGGTGATGTCATCCAATTTTTCACTAAGCAATTAATCATGAGAGCCTCAATTCCAGGTAGCTTACAGTCATTGTGAATGCATTGAGTATAGGCGAGGCTGCTTAGCTTGCCATCGGCAGAATCATGAACTTGCACTGAATAATGATAATGATGATAATCTAAATAAGATTATTCAAGAATCTCATCATTAATGATGAGAACAAACGTTCTGGGAGTTAAAAGGGATGACGATTAGTCTAAGCTTCCGGTTTTATTGCTTATCGGAAGCGTTTTCGTCGTCTAAAGGAGGGATAATGCCTGCACGCATTGAATAAATTACAGCCTGGGTGCGGCTGGATACATCCAGTTTTGCCAAAATACGGCTGACGTGTGAATGGATGGTAGAGGCGCTGACAACCATTCGTTTGGCAATTTCCTGGTTGGAATAGCCTTTGGCAATATGTCTCAGCACATCCAGCTCGCGTTCGGTAAGTTTTTTGACCAGATTCTTTTGTTCATCCTCGCCCTGAATATGTTTCAGGACTGAGCCGATAACTGCGGAGTCAAAACTGGCTTTTCCGAGTGCGACTTGTTGAATTGCCTCAATTATTTCGTGTTCGGTGGCGTCTTTCAAAATATAACCGATTGCACCGGCATTGATTGCTGGGGTCACTTTGTCTGGCCCGCTCTGTCCGGAAAAAATGAGGATGTTGACTTCGGGTGCACTGCGTTTGATTAACTGAGTTGCCTCAATGCCATCCATCTCAGGCATAGAAAGGTTCATCAGGACGACATCCGGTTTTAGGGAAAGCGCCAGCTCAACCGCCGTTTTCCCGTTATTGGCAATGCCGACAATGTCAATCTCGTCGTAGGTTTTACACATGGCAAGAAGCCCCGTCAAAATGACCGGGTAATCATCTACAATTAGTAAGCGAATCTTATTGCTCATGTTTCCCTTTTTATGATTTTAATTAATTTTACTATATTCTAAAGGAGTTGGCTAAACTTCAAATGAGGCTTGGGAGTAATTCTTAATATGAAACAAATCGTGAAATAAATACACGGGGGAGGTCCTAATCGTGAGCACTGAATAATCGCCCACATTCGTAAGGAAAAGGCAGGCCTTTTCCAGGATAGCGCGGGCGCTATCCCTACGAAAATGATCCATTGGGCGTCGTTGCAAAAACTCGGATTCGAACAATGAGAGGTGTGGACATTTTGATAAAAAAGGAGAGCCGGGTTTCGGCTCTCCAAATTGTTTGGTTGTGCTTGAAATTAGGGCGTTGGTGGAGACCATACCGCTCGGGCGGTTACGACTTCGAGCAATACGTTAGGCTCCTGCGCCAATCCGACGCGAATATGTCCGGTTGGCAAGGGATTAAGCAGGCTCATGGACACAAATTGGAAGGGTCGAACAGAGCGATCAAGAATTCCACCGGCATGTTTGTTCGAAGGGTAATCCAAAAGGATAAACATGACATCGCTAATCTTGTCGCCACCATCAACATGAATACTATAACCGCTCCAACCAGCGCGGGTATCAACCTCAGCGTAATCGACATAAATTTCGTTTTCTCCTAATTTGAGGGTTTTGTTAATTTCAATCCGATCACCAACTTGAGGGTTGCCTTCGACGTCGAAGCTGAACAGTTCCACATTACGCTCCACACTCAGATCGATGGTTTCGTGGTCGTAAACATTAGTGATTGTGAGTGGGAAAGCATAGTCTTTTTTTGCGATTTCAATATTTTCGATATAGGTGTAATAGCTGCCTCCAGCATCCCACATCCCCAAATGGTCATAGGTCTTCCGAAAACTCTGGTTGAGAGCTTCCCATTCATCGGGTTCAGGAATGCTGTAAGCTACCAGCTCTCCATTGGAATCTGTAACCTGCAATTTTCCGTGGCTGATGTAATCATGCAGGTGTTCGTGGAGAATGCTGAGGGTAAGCAGCCAGGAATTTGGTTTTTCGACTACCTGAAGCAATTCCAGAATATCTTGAACATTGGCATTGCTTTCTTCCGTAAGCAAAACAGGTTCCTGCTTTTCAGCTTGCTCAATTGTGACCATAGGGTCGGGGAAGGTGATGGCAAAGGTTTCCATATCTTCCGGTGCAGGGATGAATTTTAGCGGCAGTTCCCAATTTTCAGGGGCTTTGCCGCGGCTGCGCATGTCGATGCAGGGCATGACATAGGTAGCTTCTGTAACTTCAGCCGGGATTCCAAATTGAAAGGCGTCGGCAAATATTTTGCTGCCATCCGGCAAGAGCAGATAAGACATTTCATCACATATTGGCTCACCCGGGTTGTTAGACCACAGTGCTTCAACGGGAACGTTGATAAGCTCGACCTCAAAGTTAGCTTGATTTGGTGTGATTAAGCCTGATTTGATGCCCACGGTAACGCCATCCTGAGTTTGATAGACCGGTTCGGACACAATGCGGATGCCAGCTGGGTTTTCAACCACACCCAGTCCGGGGACAAAACTGAACCAGGTTTGCAATTGTGCGATTACTTTGTTGGGGCCGACGGCAAAAAAGAGGATTAGCAATGCCATCAGGGGGGCAAAGACGTAAGCCCAACGGAAGCTGACTTTGGTTTTTTGGCTTTCCATTTCGACTTCCTTTTGCTTCAGCTGAACTTGCAGCTGATTGACAAAATTGGGATCTGGCTCCGGTTTCTTGTATCCGGAAAGCAGCTTTTCTTCAAATGCGTTTTTTGGTTCCATTTTTTACTCCGCCTGGGCTTGAAGGCGCTCCAGGAGCCGGTAATAAGATTTTTTGAGGCTGGGTTCGCTCATGTTGAGTACCTGAGCGATTTCAGCGAAAGGTAATTCTGCAATCAAGCGTAAGCGTAAATATTCTTGCTCGATTGGTTTCAGGCTTGCCATGATGCGTTCGATGTCAATCATTCTTTCGAGGTCGAGCATGGCTTCGCCTGGATTTGGGCTCTGGTTAGTGAGAAACTTGTCTTCGAGAGGGAGCTCGCTTCGCCGTGAATTGCGTCGGAAATGATCGTTTGTTTTGTTGCGAGCGATGCTGTAAAGCCAGGGTGTGAATTTCTTTTCATCGCGCAACTTGTGGCGGGTCTCAAGGGCGGTGATGAAGGTTTGAGAGGTCAAATCTTCGGCATCGGCACTATTTTGCACCCGGCTGTAGATGTAATAGTAGATCTTATTGACGTGACGGCGGTAAAGCTCTGAAAAGCTTGTTTCGGTCATACTTTCCTCTTTATCCCAGATTCTACCCTGAGCCAAAGGGTTTGAAATATCAGTAGTTGAATTTGCCATAGTTTTCCTTTAATGTAGCTACAGTTAAAGAGTCGTTGGAGAGGGCTGAAATGGGACAAATTGGTTGAGCAGGAAACAGGAAAAAGGAAACAGGTAACAAAAAAAGAAACGG
>CAYVOY010000165.1:0-3527 GCA_964453395.1 uncultured Anaerolineaceae bacterium | reverse complement strand
TTTTGAAGATTAGGCACAATGACTTTATTTTTTCCGTTTTGGCGAATGAATTTGGTTTTGTCGGGACTGTAATTGTCATAGCTGCTTTAATTTTTGTTATCTTTCGCTGTTTTAAGGTGGCTCAAAATGCGCCTGATGCCTATGGGGCTTTGATTGCATATGGCTTTGGGATTTTGATGGCTTTTCAAACGATTGTCAATGTTGGCGTTAACTTGCGCGTTTTGCCGGTAACGGGATTGACCCTGCCCTTTATTAGCTATGGGGGCAGCTCGCTGGTTTCGATGCTGCTTGGAATTGGGCTGGTGGAGAACGTCCACATGCGGAGCGTTGTTAAGCCGAAGGGTGTAACGGAAACACCGGAGGCGATTGTTTAGGGGGGTAGGAAACAGGAAAAAAGGTAACAGGAAAAAGGAAAAAGGAAACAGGAAAAAGGAAAAAGGAAACAGGTAAAAGGAAACAGGAAAGCAGAATCAGTGTCAATTTTGTTTCTGTCTGATTTTTTGTTGATGACCGGTATGTAGTAGATATTTGGCAGTACTCAAGTGGTAGTAAACAATTATTCCTATTTCCCGCTCTCCGCTCCCCGTTTCCTGTGCAGCCTGAAAAACGCTTGCTAAAAGTGCCAAAACTTGGTAAACTATACCATCGTAATTGCGGGCTCGTCTAATGGCAGGACAGCGGACTCTGAATCCGTATGTATTGGTTCGACTCCAGTGCCCGCAGCCTTAAAAAAGAGGATTCTAACTCCTCTTTTTTGGTTTAAATTGAAAAATAATCCGTATCGAGCGTTTTTACTTCATACTTTATGCGAGTGGTGACGCCAATCCCATAATCAATCATTAAGTTTGCTAATCTCGTTCCATTTATTAAAACAACTTTTGAGTTAACTCTTGATATAAAGTTGACTGCCTCTTTGGTAAAGTCTGCGGTGGTGATAAACACTCCTTTGTTCGCATTGGCACCAACTAAAGCACCCACAAAATCTCTAACATCATGTGAACCGATTTTGGAATTTAGTTGATAGCGTTTTGCCTGAATATAGATAGAATCTAAGCCGAGTTTATCTTCATCTATTATGCCGTCGATTCCGTCATCGCCGCTTTTGCCAACAGCTCGGGCTGCGTTTTCATGTGTTCCGCCAAATCCCATTGCGACCAATAGTTCAACAACCAACTTTTCAAAAAATGAGGGCTTGCTTTTAATCACATAATCCAATAATTCATCAGCCAGGCTTGAGCGAATTTCCTGATAAGCACTTTCGATGGTTTCTTCGGGAGATAACTCAATCTCAACATTTCCGATTTCTTCTTTGTTTTCTTTTGTTCGGTTTAACTTGCGGAAGTCTTGATATTCGGGAAAACGCATCAGGTATGCCATGTTTATTTCTTGCGGATCACTTTTCAGCACATCTAAGCCCTGTTTGGTAATTCTAAAGTTGCCTTTTTCTGGATATTCAAGTAAACCAGCCTTTTTTAAATGAGTTTTAGCCCAGCTAATCCTGTTTGAGAACTTTGATGGCCCACTCGGAACAAGTTCATCAATTTCTTCTCGACTTAATTTAAATGCTGAAGCGAGGTTATCTAAGGCTTCGGCCGTCGAATGAATCTGACCATCCTCGGCTATCTTGAGTAGTGGAAGCATAATTTTTTGAAAATCTGGAATCGCCATTGTTTCCTCCGAAGTCGTTTAGAGGAATTATAACGTAGTAGGCGCTTGAAATAGTTACATGTTTTGAGGAAAGTGATTGGCATTTCTTGATATGGTTTTCCAACAAAACGAAAAACAAATGTTTATTGTCATCGAAAGTTTCTGGTCATAATACACAAAAAGAGTACATCTCGCCCGAAGTGGTTATAATTTAGAAAACATCTCGCAATAATCGAGGCTTATGATGAAAAGTAACAAAATTAACACAGTGATGGTCGTTTTATTGGCAATTTTTATTCCTTACATCCTGCTGATGGGTGGGGTGAGGTTGGTGATGACGCCGAAATTTCCTGCTTTTGAATACAGACGAGCGAGTTTCCCGGCTGATCCTTTCGGTTTCACGGTTCAAGAGCGGACGAAATGGTCGGAATATGCGGTGAGATATCTGACCAACGACAAGGACATTGATTACCTGGGCAATTTGCAGGACACCACCGGGCGGAAGATGTTTGCGCCGGATGAGCTTGACCACATGGTGGATGTGAAAAATGTTGTCAGCACGGCTTCGATTGTTTGGTATGTTTTGATTGGGCTGAGCCTGGCGATGTTTATTTGGTTGGTGGTTATGCGCCAATGGGAGGGCATTCGGAAAGCGCTCAATGCCGGTGGCTGGGCGACGGTTTCTTTGCTTGGTGTACTGTTAGTGGTTTTGGCAATTAGCTTTGACCAATTATTCACCTGGTTCCACAAACTCTTTTTTGCGGACGGCACCTGGACATTCCTGGAATCTTCAACCTTGATTAGGCTATTCCCCTTCGTTTTTTGGCGGGATGCCTTCATCCTGGTGATTGGTTTTGCGCTGATTATTGGGATTCTTTTGGTGCTTTTGACGAAGAAATGGAAAGCAAAATAATTGTAACCAAGTGGCTTTGAATTTATTAGTCGCTGGGAAGTTGATAAATTTGAATAACCGGCCCCGTTTTATAGTCTGTCTTGGTTTTATTGAAAAGGTTTTGGAGGTAATCAAGAAGCACAACAGCTTGATCCTTTGGGTTTGAAGGTCTTTTATCCGGAGTAAACTCAGTGATTAAGGTCGCCTTTGCTCGCAAATTGTTATAATAGGTATTTTGATATTGGTATCGGTCGGGCTCTGAATGAAATCTTCCATACATGCTCGATGAAAGAATCACATAATCGATTTCTCCGGGATCATTGAAATCAAAATCAAAAATTGTCTTAACATCCCGGGCATAAAAAGGTGTATAGCCTTCGGATACGCTGTTTTCTGTTGTTACCCCGTTTTCGGTTAAAAACTGAAGTGCTTCAACCCTTGTATCTTGCCAGTCAAGGACGAGGGACGTGGTCAAACCGTTCAGACCATAAATAACTCCGAAAACCACAAAGAATAAAATTGCCAAAACATTCATGATTTTTTGATGTTTAATCACAGACCATAGTTTCGCCATTGAAAGGGCCGCCAGAAGGAGGGGAGTTATCATCATAGGCAGGGACCAGCGTTCCCAGTGCAATCCGAGTGTACTCAAAGCAACCCAATAGCCTGCACCAAAATAAAGGAGAAGCATGATTGGATTTTTTGATAATATTGTCAAAACTAGTCCTGTTATTGCAAAGAAGCTAACAATCCACCCACCTGCATTGTTAAAGACACGCAAATAGAAAAGCATATTACCTATCCAGCTAAGACCATCTGCACCAAGATGGGTGGATCGACTTTCATCGATAAGAGAACTCCATACTTCGTTTAGATTGAGAAAAAGATATGGAGCGAAGATTATCATACTTAAGATAACAATCGCTAAGGTGCTGAGTGTTCCTCGTACCAGAATACGCCAATTCTTGGGTTTCTCATTGTATGAAAC
>CAYVOY010000164.1:0-3550 GCA_964453395.1 uncultured Anaerolineaceae bacterium | reverse complement strand
GCCCGGCTGGTTTTACGGCTGCAGTTTACGCTGCCAGGGCGGATTTGAAACCGCTTTTGGTAACCGGAATGACACTTTATGGACAAGCTTCGCAGACCCATCTAATTGAAAATTACCCCGGATTTCCGAATGGGGTTGGTGGGAGCGAATTGGGTTCGCTTCTGGAAGATCAAGCTCGAAAATTTGGCGCTGATATCGTTTATGATGCTGTTCAGTGTGTTGATTTGAGCCAACGCCCATTTGAAGTTTGTCTGTCGGAGGGTAAATATAGTGCAGACTCTTTGATTATTTCGATGGGAGCCGATACGAGAAAATTGGAAGTTCCGGGCGAGAAGGAATTTACCGGAAGAGGTGTTTCTTATTGCGCAACTTGTGACGGAGCCTTTTTTAAGGATAAGGATATCCATATTGTTGGCGGAGGCGATTCTGCACTGGAAGAAGCTTTGTTTTTAACTCGTTTTGCGCGTAGTATTACGGTTATTCATCGCAGAAACAGGCTCAGAGCAGGTCCGATTTTGGAAAAACGTGCCAGAGCAAATGAGAAAATCCATTTCATATTGGATACGGTGGTGAAAGAAATAATCGGTAAGGATGCAGTTGAGAAGCTGGTAATCGAAAACTTGATCAGTGGTGAAATTGAAGAAATTAAGACGGATGGAGTATTCGTTTTGATTGGTCACGCACCTAATACTGCCGTTTTAGAAGGACAGCTGAAGCTGACCGAATTTGGCACGATTGCGCATGATGAACAGATGGAAACAAGTATTAAGGGTGTCTTTGCGGCTGGAGAAATTGCCGACCCCTATTTTAGGCAAGTGGTAACTTCAGCGGGAATGGGCGCTGCTGCTGCAATTTCGGCAACGCATTATTTGGCTAACTTGGAATAAGCCGCTGATTAGAAAATTTAGCAAATAAAAAGAATGGTTTAGCTTTAGTGGCTAAACCATTCTTTTTTAATGTTTTTTGATAGTCTTAAGGCGTTGTGCCAGGGACCTGCCCGCTGCCTACCCAGGTAAAAACGCGTGGGATGCTGACTAAGCCGGCTTCTTCATAAATCGGATTGGTCGGGTCAGAATTAATCATCCGAGCTACTGAAACGCTCCATTGGATAATATGGGGGGTTGTGTCCGTTGGTCTAAAGCTGGTCGGCAGAATGAATTTAGTGTCGCTGACATAATCGACATAAATCTTTTCTTCTTCCGAAGTCAGGTCTTCAACGACGACCCGATAAACTTCGCCGGGGTATAAAGAGGCGACAGAAGCCCATTGCAGGGTTACAGCTTCATCTGAAGCGCTAAAAGAGCTTCCGGAGCGAGGAAGCAACAAGTTTGGCGCAGGATAAGGCGGCAAGGGTGTTGGCGTGAGCGTCGGTCCGGCGGTTGGCAGGCGATCGCAGAGGGGAATAATAAGCCTGTCGCCCTGACGAACGATATCGCTGGTCATATTGTTGTAGAGCCTGATATCACTCATAGAGACGTTGTAATTGAGCGCAATTGAACCGAGCGTCATGTTTGCATCAACGGTGATTGTGTCGGTATGAGTACAGCGATCTGCTTCGGGGATCATATTTTCAGGCGTTGCCGTGGGGACCGGTGAGGCTGTCGCCGTAGGAAGAGGAACTTGCAGAACCGTTCCCGGGGCAATGATGCAATCCTGGGTCAAATTGTTTTGAATCACAATGCTGGATACCGAGGTGTTGAACTGGAGTGCGATATCGCCGCAAGTTTCGTTGTCCTTAACCGTATATTCGACAGGAGGCAGGGGCGTCCAGGTCGGCTCGGGAATGTTAGTGGGGGTATTGCCGAGGGTTGCGGTTGGGTTAAGCGTCATGGTGGGGGTCGCAGTGGCTTCTTCGACCTCAGCTGCGTTTCGCCCGCCAATGATTGCGAAATAGGTAAGCCCGGCTATCAAGACCAAAATTACAACGATAACGGCAATAACCACAATCAGATTGACTTTGATTTCCGGGATGCGTCGACTGTTGATTTTATCCGGGCTGGCAATTTTGAATTTTGTTTTACCCGTTGTTGTCGATGTTTCCGGAGGGCTTAGCTCCGTACCGCAAACCAGACAGCGCTTGGCGTTTTCGGAAAGCTTGGTGCCACAAACTGGGCAAATGCGGCTTTTTTGAGCCGGTTTTGGTGTTTGATCATTTTTCATAAAGTTACTCATTACTAATATTACCTGCCTTGCAAACGAATTGGTACAATTTCATTATGACTGCAGTTTATATTCATTTTCCATTTTGTCTTCAACGATGTCAATACTGTGATTTTATCACGTATGCTAATCTTAGTCATTTTATTCCTGCTTATTTGGAGGCGGTTAAAAAAGAGATTAGCTTGATGCTTCGAGACGTAGCCCCAGCCGATACGGTTTATTTTGGCGGAGGGACGCCTTCTTTGCTTTCTGCTGAACAAGTCGGGGAATTGCTTTCCGTAATTGACCAAGCAATCGGGATTAGTGATGACGCTGAAATTACACTTGAAGCAAACCCGGGCACAGTTAATATTGTTAAATTACGAAACATGCGACAGTCCGGTGTCAATCGATTGAGTTTTGGGGTGCAATCATTTTTTGATGATGAATTAGAGGCTTTAGGGCGGATTCATAGTGCAGATCAAGCCAAAGCAGGTATCAGGGAAGCGCAGCTGGCCGGCTTTGAGAACATCAGTCTGGATCTTATTTTTGGCTTGCCGGGGCAATCGCTAAAGACCTGGGAAGAAAACATGAGGCAAGTAAGCAAGCTGGGGATTCAACACCTCTCGCTCTATTCGCTGATTATAGAGCCCGGAACGCCATTTGAGCGGCTGTTTGAAGAGGGCAAATTGAACTTGCCTGAGGACGACCTCGTGGCGGATATGTTTGAGCTGGCGATGAGCTTTTTGCCAAAATTTGGTTTTGAGCAATACGAAATTTCGAGCTGGGCTTTGGGGATTGAAAGAGAATCGCGACACAACAAAATTTATTGGCAAAATAATGATTACTTTGGCATTGGGGCAGGAGCTGCCGGAAAAATTGGCAATCAGCGATACCAAAACTTGGCGACAATTCCCGAATATATCGGGAAGATGAAGCAGGCATCCGGTGAAAGGAGTGATATTTCACCGGCAGCAGATGAAGTGCTTGAGATTGACGAAAGAACTGCTATGCAAGAAAGTTTGATGCTCGGCTTGCGAATGACCAGAGAAGGTGTCTCAGCAACAGCGTTTAAGAGCCGATATAATCAGGATATGCGCGTAGTTTTTGGGGGTGAAATAGGCAGAATACTCCAAAATGCTTTGGCGGAGTGGCGAGATTTCCCGGATGGGGAGCATTTGGTGCTCACGCATCGCGGGATTATGCTCGGCAACCAGGCATTTCAGGAATTCGTCGATTAAGCTGCTAACTTATTTATGCACGTGGATAATTGTACCCCAGCCGTGTTTTGCCCATTCGTCGGCAGCCGCAATTGGGTGCGTCCAGCGGTAGATCCATTTAGCATTTTCGGGTGAAAGGTTGATGCAACCGGCACTCATCGGTATGCCATAATTTGTGTGCCAAAAACAGC
>CAYVOY010000163.1:0-3559 GCA_964453395.1 uncultured Anaerolineaceae bacterium | reverse complement strand
GTCATCACTTCGTGTCCGCCCAAGTTAAAAATCTGATAGCCAACATCTTTGAGTGCCAAAAGCGTACCGGCAGCAATGTCGTCCACATAGGTGAAACCGCGGCTTTGATTTCCGTCGCCATTTATCCTGACCGGCAGACCTTCATTAATCCATTGACAGAAGCGAAACATGGACATATCAGGGCGTCCGGCCGGACCATATACCGTGAAATAACGCAAAATGCTGACATCAATCCCGTAGAGGTGGTGATAGGAATGGGCAAAAGCCTCCGCACCTTTCTTGCTGGCAGCGTAAGGAGCCAGGGGTTTATCGGTGGCTTCGCTTTCGTTATGCGCAGCGCTTCCGGAATCACCATAAAGGCTGGAGGTTGAGGCAAGCATAAATTTTGGAACAGCTTGCCGTCGAACGTATTCAAGCATGTTGAGCGTGCCAAGCGTGTTGGTGTAAAGATAGCTCCATGGATCGCTCATGCTCATCCTCACACCGGCCATGGCGGCTAAATTAATTACAGCCTGAGCCTCAGGTGCAATCTCGGTCAAGGCATCGATTGTCCCCATGTCTGATATATCCGCCTGTAGAAAGCTAAAATTTGCCTGATTACGCAAGCTTTCGAGCCGATATTCTTTCATGCGCGGGTCGTAAGCCTGGTTCATGTTGTCCACACCGACAACGCGCTCGCCTGCTTTCAAAAGCGAATCGGAGACTTTTGAACCGATAAAGCCTGCTGCGCCGGTAACGATATAGGTTTTCATCAGAGTTTAATCACTTTCACACCAGCTTTGGGGATGTCTTTTGTGGCGTTGCGGGCATCGAAAATTAACTGTGCTTTTTCAACAATCATGTTGTAGTCAAACTTAGTGTGATTGGTGATGATAGCAACAATATCTACCGCTTCAACCGAAGCAGCCAAATCTTTTTCGGAGCTCAATTGGATGTTCTCGACGTCCAGTTCAGGCACGAATGGGTCGGCATAGCTAACAAGTGCGCCTTTTTCTTGCAAGAGGTGAATGATATCAATCGCGGGGGATTCGCGAACATCGTTGATATTTGGCTTGTAAGCAACGCCCAAAACCAAAACCTTACTGCCGTTGAGTGGTTTTTTGAAGCGGTTCAAGGCATCTTGAATGCGATTGACAATATAACGAGGTTGGCTGGTGTTTATCTCCGAGGCTAATTCGATAAAACGCGCGTTGTAATTCAACGCTTTCATCTTCCAGGAAAGATAAAGCGGGTCGATCGGGATGCAATGCCCGCCCAGTCCGGGTCCCGGAGTGAATTTCATGAAGCCGAAGGGCTTGGTTGCCGCCGCATCGATAACTTCCCAAACGTCCACGTTGAGATGCTCGCACATTTGGGCAAGTTCATTGACCATCGATATATTAATCATCCGAAAAGTGTTTTCGAGCAATTTGGTCATTTCGGCAACTTCAGCCGTCGAAACAGGCACAATCGTTTCAAGCGCTTGCTGATACCAGGCAGTCGCGACTTCGGTGCAGAAGGGCGTTATCCCGCCAACGACTTTGGGTGTGTTGACTGTCGTAAAATCTTTACGGCCCGGGTCAACGCGTTCGGGAGAAAAGGCTAAAAAGAAATCGACACCGACATGTAAATTGTGGACCGTCGTCAATCTTGGCAAAACAAATTCACGGGTTGTGCCCGGGTAAGTGCTCGATTCGAGAACGATCACCATGCTGCGATGCAGGTAGGGGGCAATCGCCTCACTGGCACTTGCGATAAAAGACATATCCGGGTCGCCGGTTTTGCGCAAAGGCGTTGGAACACAAATTGAAACCGCGTCAATTTCTGCCAAAACGGAATAATCGGTTGTGGCGCGCAGCCTGCCCGATTCGACATGCTTGCGAATTTGAGCATTGCTTATATCTGAAATATAGCTTTCGCCCTGATTGATCAGGTCTACTTTTTCCTGAATTGGGTCGATGCCGGTAACTGCAAAGCCAGCATTTGCAAAGGTGATGGCAAGTGGTAAACCCACATAACCGAGACCGACAACCGCAATGTTAGCTCGCTTTTTCTGAATATCTTGAATTAAATCTTCTTTTACCATTTTTCCTCATCGCATTCGGATTTTAAAACAGGCTTAACTGTTCGGCCAGCTTATCTTCTTCTGAATTGCTTGGACTGGTCTTGATTTCACTGCTATTTTTTGTCTGATTTTGAATTTCAGACTTTGGCGTTGGCTTGGTTTTCTCTTCAACATTAATAAACTTTTTCAGTTTCGAGAAATCATCTATAAGTGTTTGACGCAAAGCAGGCTGGTGCAAAGCAGCCGCCGGGTGGTACATCGTAACCACTTTCCGGCCGTTTACGTTGTGGGTTCTCCCATGAATTGCGCCGATCCTGCCACCTTCGACAAACTTCGCCATCGAAATGCGACCAAGAGTAACAATAACCTTGGGTTGCAGCAATTCAATTTGCTCGTCCAGATAGAGTTGACAGGCAGAAAGCTCTTCGGGCAAGGGGTCGCGATTGTTTGGCGGGCGACATTTCACGACATTTGTGATAAAAACCTCTTCGCGTTTCAATCCTGCCGCCTCAATCAAATCGGTCAAAAATTGACCCGATCGACCGACAAATGGTTTCCCCTGACGGTCTTCATGAAGCCCGGGTGCTTCACCGATAAACAAAATGTCAACCTGCGCCGGACCTTCACCCGGCACAGCATTCAACCTACCCTTAGCCAAAGGACAGCGCTGGCAGTTTATAACTTCCTGCCTGATTTCTAACAATCTGTTTTCTGAAGTCATGTGCTTTCTCGGATTAGATTTTACCCTAACCACTTTATATTAGACGTTTTTTGATGGCAAAACGTTCCGCAACTTTTCCAAATTTAGCTCAAAAAGATTTAGCAGCAGGGCGTCTTCTTTATTATCCTGATAATATTCTTTGCGGACACCAACTGTTTCGTAGCCAAAACGCTGATAGAGTTTGAGGGCGGCAGTATTGCTCGGACGAACTTCGAGAAGCGATGAGCTTGCACCGCGTTCCATTGCCTGGATGAGAGCTTCGGCAAGCAAAGCGCTGGCAATCCCTTTCCTCTGATGCTCCGGATGCACCGCAATCGTAGCGATATGCGCTTCGTCAACAATCACCCAGACAACAATTTCAGCCAAAACCAAATCAGACGCATCAACCGCCACCAAACAAATGCTGTAATTGGTGCTTAATTCGTAGCTAAAACTTTTTGCAGGCCAGGGTTCCGTAAAATTAAGCCGGTCAATTTCAATTGCCATCGGCAAATCCTGCGGCAACATTTGCCGGATTTTGAATGAGTCACTCATCTTAAAGGTTTAATCAGGGACGTTGCTGAGCGTGTGAACGTAAATTGGCGAAAGGCTGACAACATCATCCTCACGTCCGTTTTGCAATCTATCCCAGGCTAATTCAGCCAAAACAGATGGTCTGCGCAAGCATTGCGAAGCCGGGGCGAGTTGAGCTGTTTTCCACTTTCGACCCAAAATCTGTCTCTCTTCGCCGGTCATCTCCCCGACGACATAGCATGGTCGGTCGATTGTGGCAGCGATTGCTTTGGCATCATCCA
>CAYVOY010000162.1:0-3584 GCA_964453395.1 uncultured Anaerolineaceae bacterium | reverse complement strand
CCAATTGCGAAGCTGGGCGTGCCGGCTTTCGTTTCCACCATGGCCGCCGGTCTGATTTTCCGTGGTGTGCTGCTTTTGATCACGATGGGTACCGGCACAATCGTCATTCGCGATCCGGCATTTAACGCAATTGGAAATGGCTTCATTCCAGACATACCTTTCCTTTCCGGCATTTTACCGGGAAGGCACAAACTGACCTTAATTCTCGGTTTAATTGGAATCGCATTTTACATCGTTTCTGCAGTGAAAAGCCGCAAAACCAAACTTTCATACAATTTTGCAGTTTCGAATTCAGGGCTCTTTACCGCCCAATTAGTATTGATTTCAGTCCTGATTGGTTATATCACCTGGATTCTTTCCGGTTATAACGGTCTTTCCTGGAGTCTGGTAATTTTGCTTTTAGTCGTGGCTGTATTCCAATTCATCACAACGAAAACACCTCTCGGAAGGCATATTTATGCCGTCGGTGGTAACCCCGAAGCGGCCGAGCTGAGCGGCATCAGCGTCTCAAAAATCACCTATTTCGTTTTCGGCGCAATGGGTTTGCTTGCAGCCCTCTCAGGCATCATGTATGCCTCCCGTTTACGCTCGGCAACCACAACCGCTGGTTTAGGCTTTGAGACCGATGCGATTGCTGCTGCATTCGTCGGTGGCGTTTCAGCCGCCGGTGGCGTCGGCACAATTACCGGCTCGATTATCGGTGCGCTTGTTATGATGTCGCTGACCAATGGTATGCAATTGATGGGAATTGACATCTCGATTCAATACATCGTCCGTGGTGCCGTTTTGGTCTTGGCTGTCATCTTCGACCGCATTACCCGAAGAAACAAAGGGTAAAAACAAAGTCTGCAATCAATAGCCGGTTTTCACAAAAACCGGCTTTTTGTTTTAAGGATGAATTTGGATTTTGTGGTTTAACCCATTTCAGTATTCGATGAATAAAGAGCTGGGTTGAAACCCAGCTCTACGTCAAAATCTTCTAAAGCGTTGTCGTCGCAAACAACAAGCCTAAAGCAAAGGCCCAGAGCATCGAATCCAAGCGATCGAGAATACCGCCATGCCCCGGCAAGATGCTGCCTGTGTCTTTCACATTCATCGTGCGCTTGAGCAGGCTCATCAGTGCATCCCCAAAAAAGGCTACGAATCCCATCGAGAAGCCAAACATTGCTCCTTTGAGGGGGCTAAGTTCTGGCATAAAGGATTGGACGATTAAACCGATAAGGTAACCGAAAACCGCACCGAAGCCGAGCCCGCCAATGAAGCCTTCAAGCGATTTTTTAGGGCTGAGTTTGGGTAAAACAGCTGTTTTCCCAAAGCGTGAACCGACGAGATAAGCTCCCGAATCCACCAACCAAACCAGCGCAATGCTGGCAAGCATCCAGAAATTACCATGAGGCTGAATGTGATTGAGGCTGATGGCGATTCCACCTAATATGCCAATAAAAAATATTCCGAAAATTTGAATCGCCAAACTTTGCAAAGCTTGCTTGTCATCTTGTTCATATTTGACTAAGGCATAAACACCAAAAACAGCTACAAGTGCCACCAAAACGTAAATCAAGAGGTCGGTAGCCTCCAGGATTTGACAAAGCAGCAGTCCCAAAATGGCACTAATCATCAAAACTGGTGAAACCTGGTAACCTCCATGTTTCATCATTCGCACATACTCAAAGCCGGCTATCGAAAGAATCAGAACCATAAAGATGTCAAACACCAAGCCACCAAGATAGGCAAGCCCAAAAAATATCGGGACAAAGACAAGTGCTGAGAGAACGCGTTGTTTCAGCATTACTTTTTGCTTAACCCGCCAAAGCGACGATCGCGCTTGTTGAAATCTTCAATGATTTGGAGCAAATCCGCTTCGCTAAAATCGGGCCAGTAAGTTTTGGGGAAGAACCATTCGCTATAAACTGATTGCCAAACCAAAAAATTGCTGGTGCGCTGCTCGCCCGAGGTGCGGATGACGATATCAGGGTCGGGAGTGCCAGCGGTAAACATTGCATCACTCAGGCTTTGGATGTTTACTTCTTCGGCAGGGGTTCCGGCTTGAATCAATTTTTTGAGCGCACAGACGATTTCATCGCGTCCGCCATAGTTGAAAGCCAAAATAACATCAATCTTTGTATTGTTTTTGGTCAGTTCGATAGCGTCTTCAACCTTTTTCTGCAAAACCGTTCCCAAACCCTCCAGATGACCGATATGCAAAAGACGGGCCCCCTCTTTGTGTAATTCCTGAATTTCAGATTCAAGGAATTCTGCCAGAAGATCCATCAAACCGCTCACTTCATCCTGTGGACGAGCCCAGTTTTCTGTAGAGAAAGCGTAAAAAGTGAGGTGTTTAATCCCCAGATTGGCGGCAGCTCGGATGATAGTCCGTAAATTTTGCGTTCCGGCGCGATGTCCGGCAAGGCGCGGCAAGCCACGTTCTTTTGCCCAACGGCCGTTACCATCCATAATGATGGCAACGTGGGCGGGAATTGTTTGGCTGATTTTTTCGCTCACCTTAAAATTCCATAATTTCTTCTTCTTTGCTCTTGCCAATCACAGCGATTTGATCGATCATGTTGTTGGTCAGCTCTTGCAAATCTTCTTCACCTTTGCGCATCTCGTCTTCGGAAATCATTTTTTCTTTTTCGTAATCGCGCAAGTCTTTAAGCGAATCGCGGCGAACATTGCGAATGGAAACGCGCGCTTCTTCGAGGCGATTGTTGACCACTTTCACCAAATCACGGCGACGTTCCTCGTTCAGTGGGGGTAAATTCAGGCGGATAACTTTGCCGTCATTGTTGGGTGTGAGGCCCAAACCGGAAGCCTGAATAGCTTTTTCGATTGCTTTCAAGGTGCCGCTGTCGAAAGGTCTAATCATCAGTTGGCGCGATTCCGGCACACTAATCGTGGCAAGTTGAATCAGGCTCATTTCAGAACCATAGGCAAGCACCGGCAAACTCTCAACCAGGGCAGGGGTAGCGCGTCCGGTGCGGATTCCAATCAGGTCTGAGCCGAGCACGTCGAGGGCGCTCTGCATTCTCCCTTTGGCATCTCTCATCAAATCATTAATCATCTTAACCTCCTTGGTTTTCGAAGTGTACAGCTTTCTATTTTATCACTGACGGAGGCATGTCGGGGAAGTGGATAAGGAATTCAGCAAATTTCATTATGGATCCATCCTCATCAATCATAAAAACGTTTCTGAAACCGGTTCCGTCCTCAGTCAAAAGGCAATATTATTGATTTAGAGTTATTTACTAGTGTGCGGGCGGGTTCGATTCGTGAGCATTTTGCCCGGACCCAATCCGGCAAACCCGCCCAGTTGAAAATCCAATTATATTTTGGTTTTACAGCAATTTTGCGGTTCTTGCATAGGACATCCCCCGGGTCCGAGATCAACAAAAACACTTAATGCCTGCCATTTATCCATGCTTCCAACGGGCTCTGAGACGTCCTAATGGAATAGGACCTGAGTTTCTCATTTTGCTGAAACAATCAGTTTTCAACGAGGAAAAGAAAATTTAGGTTTGGATAATTCCTAACTTAACTGTAGGCCGGATTCTGTTTTTGAATCCGGCTTAATAATTTGCCAGGAT
>CAYVOY010000161.1:0-3625 GCA_964453395.1 uncultured Anaerolineaceae bacterium | reverse complement strand
CAAAACTATCAAGGCTGATGCCCTCGATAACAAAGGCTAAAACAACAAGTTTGCCGATTAATCCCATTGATTTTAGCAAAGGAGAATTAGCCTTCTTTTCGAGTTGAATCGCATTACGCAAATGCAAAAAGACCCAGGAAACAAAAACCGAAAAGCCAATAATCCCGGTTTCGGCAAGCAAGCGCATCCACAAATTCTTTGCGTTAGGTAAAAGCGTCTTTTTTAGTATCAGGGCATTGATGTCAAGTAATTCCGAACCAAAATCAGGTACTGTTTTCAGGAAAAAGAAACCTGGAACACCAAAACCGGCCCCCAGAAATGGGAATAATTGGAAAACGCCATAGGCTGCCATCCAATATATAATCCGTTCGCCTATGCTTAATTGTGATGCCCAGTTTAATATCCCCTTTTCTTTCAAACGTTGAAAGTTGAAAAATTCAGCCATACGCGGTTCTAATTTTGTCATAACAATTCCCGCCAAAACCAAAACGATAATTAATCCGATAATGAGCCCGAGCCAAATTCCCAAACGAAGAAACTTTTGTTTTCGAGTTGTAAAAATCTTCCCATCTTTTTCCGTCTTGCTAATTTTTTCCACCCAGGTATTCAACATTCTCATTACAACAAATGCAGTAAGCAAAATTGTGGTAATCCAACCAATTCGAGAATAAGTTATAAACAGTGTCAAAATTGAAAGGACAAAGAGCACTTTTTCAACCTGAATTTTATTAAAAATCTTCTTTTTGAAAACACTTACGCCTGAAATGCTTAAACCCATCCAGAGCGGAATAAACAGGATATTTAATTGATGTGCCAACCATGAAGGCTCAAATGACAAACCATGCGCCCGATGTTCAAACAGTTTTCCACTTGAAGAAAAGAAGTGATTAAGCCCATGTAACCAATTGGGATAGCTTTTAAAGACCATCCAGATTCCTACCTGCAAAAAAGAAACCGCCATGATAATTATTCCTGCAAGACTAATCCAATAGATGGTTGATTGCAGTTTTTCCTCATCGTTCACCATATAAATCGTCACAATATAAAAGCCAACCCCAATAATAAAAGTGACAATCGCTTCAAGGATTTCTTTCTGCAAACTAAAATCTTGAAAGGTCGGAACATCCCGGATTGAAACAAAAAGCGTAGAAAGCAAACCAATCAAGAAAAAGAGTAGCAATGGTTTCAGATGATAAGGTAATTTGAAACCGGATTTAATAAAAAATGGCAGAAATGAATCTACTAACAAAATCCCCATTGGAATTAGAGAAAGCGGTGCAACATTTGTCCCGCCCATCAAGTTAGAAAGCATTGTAAAACTGCTTACAGGCAAGAGGATTAATAATATTTTCCAAATCTTAAACGAAAGAGAATCTGAAAGAATCATTGCTTAACTTTTTTGTTATTCCTGGGCAACTCAAGAGCAATCATTGAAAGCACTAAGCCTGCCAAAGCTCCAATCAACATAAAATTGCCTCTGCCACCCTGAATTGGTGTTGTCGGGATGGATGCCGGTTGAAATTGGCTAATTTGAATTTCTTTTGTCAATCCCAAAGATTTTGGACCCTCAGCCAAAATTACAGCTTGTGCCTTATCAGTTTCCTCTTCAAGATTTTCAAGTGTCAAATTTTTACAAAAAGCTGATTGGGAAACTTTTTCATCAGTCAAACAGTTTTCGCTTGAGGTTAGCAGCCATTTCGCTTCCGAAACAAGCAGAGCGTGTTCATAGGCTTCCGACAGCCGTTCGTAGGCAACTTCAACCCAGTTCGTAGCTATCCTGGCGGCAACTTCAGGTTCAGCAGATCGGATTTTCACAAGCGTACTATTAAGTCGCCCTTCGATGACACTCATCTGTTTTAACTCTTCTAAGTTGATTGAATTTCCAGCCTCTTGCTCAAGCCTGATTATCTCATCAGTAATATCCGGATACAACATGATCTGGCGAACGATTTCGAGCTGACTGTAAACCATCAGTTCAGTAATATTCGTGCCCTCAACCAATTCGAAATTAGTAACCAAGACTGCTTTTGCTTCGTATTTTGGTTTTATCAAAAAACTCCCAAGCAAACCAAGCAATGCAAAAGATATCATCATCAGGCTAATCAGCAGATACTGATTCTTTTTTAGCTTAAACAATGCCGGAACAAAAGTATGTTCTTCTAAAACCTCGTTATTATTCATAATTCTTGAATTATAGCGTAAAAAATCATCAAGCTCGATGCTTTCAGAATATGCTTTAATTTGATAAACTGATGAAGCCTTATAATAGATTGAATAACGATTTCAGGTGCAAAACATTAGAAATGGATCAAAAAAACAAAAAGAAATCTAATATCTGGACAAATTCCTTCTTTCTCTACGGATTTGCCGCATTACTGGTGGGAATCTTCCAGCTATTCCAATATTTTAATAACTTTCCTTCACACTCACAAAGACCATTTCCGTTAATTCTCGTCCTCTTACCAATAATTTTGGCCATATTTCTTTTGACATTCGCTGTTTTTAAGCGAAATCCTCATATCTCCAAACTTATTCAATTTTTAGAGAAGAAAAAGCAATCTGTTTTGTTGATATCTATTGCAGCCATATCAATGATCGTCTTTGCTATTAGCCGAACTGCCTCAATGGAAGATGCGCTGATCAATTTTGGCATGAGTGGCATCGGGAGCATGTTTTATCTTTGCCTATTAATCTTTTTAATTCGCAACATTCTCTATAAATCATTTATCACGCATCAGGATAGTTCATCACGAATATTAGCGATTTCACTCCTCATCATAGCAATCATTTGGATTTTTATGCTTATCACTCGGATTGGTTTGACTCCCGATGTTGCCTATTGGAATGTTGCCGGTGTGCCAATGATGTGGTTTAGCCTGATGATGATTATCCTCATGGTTTTAATTGTCAACCGAATAGCTGATCGTTTTCGAGGCAAATTTAATCACAAGTTGAGCCCTGCTTTGCAAGTTGTTTTGGAAATAATGCTTGTCTTGGCGATTTGGTTGATTGCTTCGTTTATTTGGATAAAAACTCCCTATTCCAACAGTTATTTCTTGTTGGGTCCACAGCCACCTGACGGATATTATTTACCGAAAAGTGATGCACGTCTGATGGACTTAGGCGGACAATATTTAATCATTGGTGGAAAACTTGAAACACCTTATTTTACTGAAAAGCCTTTTTACTCGCTCTTTTTAGGTTTGATTCATTTCTTTTTCGGTCAATCTTAC
Source organism: uncultured Anaerolineaceae bacterium (assembly GCA_964453395.1). Taxonomy (GTDB): domain Bacteria; phylum Chloroflexota; class Anaerolineae; order Anaerolineales; family Anaerolineaceae; genus Mesolinea. The sequence goes on along the minus strand of CAYVOY010000161.1, from coordinate 392 downwards.
CAAACCGTTACCAACATTCAAATCCTCTTCCTTGCTTTCATCCCGGTATTACTCTATCTGTTTGGAAAACAACTTTCGGGAAAATTGTTTGGAATTTCTCTCGCAGCTTACGCAATCATCAAAGAAGCAACTTCTTTATTGTTTACTTTCAAAATTTCGGGTTCTAATTCACGGTTAATGATGTCCGAAGTGCCCTCTGCATTGTTGCTAATTTTAACCGCATTTCTCATATTCACCTGGATAAGACGAGAAAAACCAGGCAAGGCATTACCCCTGTTGGCGGGTACGGTCCTCGGAGTTGCCGGTTTTGTCCGTTCAAACAATCTTGTTGTTATTGCCTTGATCTTCGTCTACCTTGTTTTAATTTGGCATAAACAAATTAAGTCCAGACT
>CAYVOY010000160.1:0-3649 GCA_964453395.1 uncultured Anaerolineaceae bacterium | reverse complement strand
AATTGACCCAAAATTTGGCAATTTGCAAGATTTTGACCGCTTGCTAAAAGAAGCTCACAAACGTGATTTGCATATCATTATGGATCTCGTTCTCAGTCATTCTTCCGATCAGCATCGCTGGTTCCAGGAATCACGCAAATCCAAAGACAATCCTTATCACGACTGGTACATCTGGCGCGACCCTGCCTCGGGCGGTGGCGTTCCAAACAACTGGCAATCGACCTTCGGCGGTGGTGCCTGGGAATATGATCAGAATCTCGACCAATATTATTATCATATGTTCACCAAAGAGCAGCCCGATTTCAATTGGCGCAATCCCGAAGTCCGCACTGCTCTTTTGGACGTTTTCCGCTATTGGCTGGATAAGGGCGTGGATGGCTTCCGCCTGGATGTTTTTAACAATTATTTTCAAGACCAGGAGTTTCGCAACAATCCCAAAAGCGAAGGTTTTGGCATTCGCAGACTTGTTCATAAGTTTGACGCCCAAAAACATATTTACGACACAAATCAACCCGAAATGATCGGCGTCGTTGAAGAAATACGGGAAATCATGGATAGCTACCCGGATCGCTACGTTGTCGGTGAAACTTTTGCTGTCGATTCTGCCGAAGCCCGCCGATATATCGGGCCAAAGCGCTTCCATGCCGGCTTCGACTATCGCTTTTGCAAATCGCCCTTCAAAGCTCGCGCCTACGGGCAAGCAATTCAATATTGGGATGCCCTTCACGGTGAGGAAGCCTGGCCCAACTACTTTCTCAACAATCACGATACCCCTCGTTCAACTACCCGTTTTGCCCACGGCGAGAGCGATGCCATCCCCAAGTTGCTATTAACAATGCAGCTTACGCTTCGCGGAACGCCTTACCTCTATTATGGCGAAGAAATCGGGATGCGCGATGTCAGACTGAGCTATTCCCAAATTCAAGATCCGGTCGGAAAACGTTATTGGCCCTTTGAAAAAGGTCGGGATGCTTGCCGCTCTCCAATGCAATGGAACGCACGGCCAAACGCCGGTTTCACCGCTGGCAATCCCTGGCTTCCGCTTACCAGAGATTACAAGGTGCGCAATGTCGACGCTCAGCTTAACCAAGCTTCTTCAACGCTCAGTTTTTACAAGGACTTAATCAAACTTCGTAAACAACACCCGGCTTTGTATGCAGGCAAAATTGAATTGATTGATGTTGAAAATGAAGATTTGCTCGTTTATGAGCGGATTGAAGGCTCCGAAAGAATGTTGATTGTCCTCAATTTCTCTCGGCGAACTCAAACTCATCAATTGCCTGTCGGAAATCACAATCAATGGGAATTGTTGTTCACCGGCAACGAAGCAATCACCAGCCAAATGTCGGAAAATGAATTAAACCTGCCTGCTTATGGCTTCGCAATTCTCATTTCGAGGTCAGAATAGGAGAATAAGCTGAAAGATAAGCCACTTGCAGACTTCAACAATGCTCCTTGGGTCAGAGCCGATGAAAGCGCGCTGCTTTTTACGCGCCCATTGCCTTTGGAGCGTTTTTTCCCTCCATATCAAGAGGGAATGGTCAGCAATTGGCTTTCCGCTTATGCACAAGCTGGCGATTATTTGCTCGATCCTTTTGGGCAAAACCCATTCACAAGCCTCGAATTGGCAAGGGCGGGCTTCCGCGTTCTGGTTTCAGCCAATAACCCCATCGCCGCCTTCGTTTTGCGCGTTTTAGCTTCTGCCCCAAGTGCGGAATTGTTCAATTCCGCCTTAGCTCAGCTTAAGCAAAACCGAATGCGAGATGATTCGACAATCGAAGAGGCGATAATGCGTCTCTACAATTTCCCTTGCCCTAATCCGAATTGTAGCAACGGTATTTTTGAAGTGGAGAGCTTCATTTGGGCAGAAAACGCCCAAAAACCCCATTTGGCAATTGGCAGTTGTTCGGAATGCGACCTACAGGGTGAGATTGAACTTACACAATCAATCCAGGAAACTTTGCATAAAACACCTTCATACACCCTCACCCGCTCCCAAATTTTAGAAAAAGTTGCCGGACAAGATCCCAACTTTCGCCGGGTAATTGAAGAAGTGCTTTCTTTCTATACACCAAGAGCTTTGGTTTCCTTGAACCTGCTGCTCACAAAAATTGAAAGCAGCAGGCTAAACCCGGAGCAAGAAAACCTTCTGAAAGCGCTTTGGCTGACAGCAGCCGATCAGAGCAACCAACTTTGGGCTTATCCAATCGGAAAAAATCGCCCCAAACAATTGCTTCGTCCGCCCCAGTTTCAAGAAATGAATGTTTGGAAAGCCTTTATTCGCTCGATTAAACTCTGGCAAACAGAAACCGAAGAAGTAAAATGCCGCGAATGGCCCAAACGGCTTCCCCCTGGCGGTGGGATCAGCCTCTTTGAAGGACGCTTGCGGGAATTGCCTAAACTGCCCGAAGCCGGTCAGATCAAAGCCGTCCAAAGCTCAATCCCGAGGAGGAACCAAGCCTGGTGGAATCTTTCAGGTTTGTGGAGTGGCTGGTTGTGGGGAAAAGATGGGGTGAAAACCATCAAAAACAGTTTGCTCAAACAACGCTATGATTGGACTTGGCACAGCCATGCCCTCAAAAAAGTTTTGTCTTTACTCTCCAACTTGATTTCGCAAAATACGCCGGTTTTGCTGATGACCGGTGAACTGGATAGCCTCTATCTGCTCGCGGCAATGCTGGGACCCAATAACGCAGGTCTGAAACTGGAATCGATCAGTTTGAGTGGAGAAATGGAAACCTTACAAACTTGCTGGAAGCTTCCCACAATCACCAAAGCCTCTTTGAACGCCAAACCGCCCGACCGCTCTATTCAAGATAGTGGAACAGCCTTTCTCAATCAACTTGGCGAGCCCAGTCACTGGCTTCGGCTTTTCACCTATACCCTCGCGGATCAGATTTGTCTGGGCAAATTAAACGACCGACCGCACGAAGGCGAGATGCTTAAAGAAATCGCCGGAGACTTTGCCAAAGCCCTCAACGATTTCAGCATTTTTCAACGTTTCAACCTCGGCACGTCCCCCGAGAGCGGTTTCTATTGGCTGGCAAAACCTGCCGACAACACAGCCGGAATGGCTGACCGGGCAGAAGAAATCCTTCTTCGCAGTTTGCAGCGCCACCCTGAATTGTCCCGGCAGGAAATTTATACCCGCCTTAATGAAAAATTGCCCGGATTGCTTACTCCTACCGATGAACTCGTCCAGAATATCCTTGAATCCTATGCCAAAACGGAACAAAGGGAAAAGGCAACTTTCTATTCCCTGAACGAAAGGGAGACGGAGATAAAACGAAAGGAAGATTTGAGCGAAATGCAAGAACTGCTGCTCTCCCTGGCAAAAAAGCTTTCTTTTCAAGTTGAACAGCGACCGGAGAGGCTAAGTTGGCTTAACCGTGATGGTTCGGTGCTCTTTAGTTTCTTCCCAATCGCCACCGCGGAAATCTCCAAACTCATAAAGCATAATCAAAATTTGATCGGTCAAAAATTTATCATCCTTCCGGCAAGCCGCTCTAACCTTGTTTCCTACAAACTGAAACGCGACCAAAATTTGCGCTTGCTTAAAGGCGAAAACTGGCATCTGGTCAAATTCCGCCAAATTCGCAGCCTTTTCGCTAACCCGAACCTCAGCCGAGAAAATTTCCTCAAACTCATC
>CAYVOY010000159.1:3100-3706 GCA_964453395.1 uncultured Anaerolineaceae bacterium | reverse complement strand
TCTCACCGGCGGTATAAGTGTGGGCTCTTGAGTTGGTTCGTTATCTTTAGCTTGAACCAAAACAGAAAGATTTGCTTTGCTGCTCATAGCAAATATTGAAAAGATTGCCAAAAAGGCTAACATAAGAACAATGAAGATGCGTCTTTTTTCCATTTTTCTCCTTAGGAACGAAAGGAACTATGTGATTGAAGGAATGTTTTTGTTTGGCTGAAATAACCGTGAGGTGATAATAGGATTATATCATTTGTCAGACTGCGGATTATAAATGTTATACAATTTGTAGCAATTATCAAGCTGAAAATTAGCCGATCAGAAAAACCTGGCCGATTGGTACCTCGCCAACCGATCCTGGACAAAAAATATTCAAACAGATTAAGTAAATCCTTTTAAAATAAAAACCCTGTGTTCTTCCAAACACAGGGTTTTTTGTAAATTAAGTTATCCCTACTTCTCTAAAAACTCCGACTTTGTGGGTATTTCCAAGATAATTGGATTCTTGTCATTCATAGGGACTGTGAATGATTTAGGAGCTTGAGATGACATCTTTACATCATCAATGAAAACGTTGCTGTTGTAGACATTATCGGTTGTAACAACGAAAGAAAC
>CAYVOY010000159.1:0-3090 GCA_964453395.1 uncultured Anaerolineaceae bacterium | reverse complement strand
ATAAGGGCGCAAATCCATCCCTAATGTAGCCCAACCGTTGGTGTTAAATTCGTCACACAGTGGAACATAACCAACAAATTCATCATCGACATAAAGGTCAAAGAAATCATAACCACAAGCATCTTCAGAAGCTAACCAAACCCATAAGTGCAAATAGGGTGAGCTGGAAGTTATTGTGATTTTTTGCGATAGTTTTGAATGTTCGTTACTTTCTCCACCCAACCATGCTAACCATGATCCGGATTTAGGAGGAACGGGCGTATCATTTTTGTTGTAAATCAAATCCCAACCAAGCGCTGAAAATTCATTCCAATAGGCGTGCCCTTCTTCAAAGCCCGGGTTTTTAAAAGGATTTGAATCAACAGGTGGAGGTGGTGCTGGTTTTTGAATTAAGGGGAGATAAATTGATCCGGGCAAAACGGGTCCCGGTCCGGCTGGTGCGAGACGCACAATGCTGACCGACCGAAGCGCCATCCCCTGATAGCTGCCACCCCAGGGCATTGAATAAACATTTCCCGGATTAGAATCCCAAGTATCCCGAATATAAACCGTATTGCCACTGTAGCCATAGCCAACGATTGAATGACCTTCCAAATTCAATAGGACGGGATGTCCGGCATCAATTTCGCTCTTAAATTTTGCAAAAGTGAAACCGCCGTTGTTATTATCCGTTTTTTGATTATAACAATCCGTTACATTATAGCCACGCGCTTCATAGAAAAGTTTGCGACCGTATGTGCCATCGTCATCGGCAATTTCATTTTCTACCATATCTGCACAAGTCAAGGGGCTGGAATCGGAGGTCCAGTTGTAAAAAGAGGTTGCACCATCCACGTTATCATATTTAGCCTGACTGGTTTTCATAAAATCGCCAACTGCATCAGTCCATTGATGCTCAGCCCATCCGCCGGTAACATAAGGGTCCGGTCCCGCATGATTCTCACGTACCCAATAATCATCAATTGAACCACGACTTGTTCTGCCATCAAGTCCATTGCGGGAGGCAATTAATGGGTTGCTGGGATAATCATCATTGTTACTGTCATACCAAACAGGCCAACTGGTATCAGTCAAAGGCATACGCCCATTATCAGTCGGACCTGTATAGAGATTAGGGTAACTGCCGCGATCATAATAAGCGGCAATCATTGCAGCTGAAACAGCTGAGCAACCATAGACCCAATCGTATGATGGAAAATTAGCAATTGTGCCTTTAGGTTCGTCTGTAATTTTTGATGCTTCACGTTCTTCTTGATATTCATCCAATGGTCTTGATGGTCCATTGATGGTGCTTCGGGTCACTTGTTGACCGTCTGGAAAGGTAATCTGTTGTTCTGAATAATAAGGTGAGAAAACTTCAACTTCTGAATAGGTTGCTTCCTGCTCTTCAGCTTGAGCGATAACGCTCCTGCTAAGACCTCCTAAAGAAGTCAAGCAGATTAATAGTGCCATAAAGGCTGAGACAAACTTCTTTACTGACGTTGTCTTTTCCATTTTACCTCCTGTGAAATGGAACACTATAAAGTTGTGACCATAATTGTACCCGTTTTTTATTTATTAACACAGGTTTATAACCTATTAACTGTGAAAATTGGATTTCCTTTGTTTAGAATGCAAGGAATTCCATTAATCGGATTCCGACATTGATGCTTAGGACTAAACCATTCTGCCTTTTCAAAATAAAAACTGCAAAACTGGTTTAATTTAGTTTAGGTAAAAAGCCTTTCTTTGTTTATAATAGGCAATATGAGTTGTCTGGTAAAACAAACCAAAACCTTTAAATTCCAGCTTTGTTCCTCAGTCTCGAATCGAGGTTAAAAGTTATGCCCTTTCTCTCCAGCAGTTTGCAAAATTTTGAACTTGACCAACTGGAAGCGATTGCTGCGCTTTGGGGTTTGCGGTCTTTCGGAAATAGCAGATCAGCGATTTTACTGGAACTCGAACTGGAAATTTCCCAGGCTGACAAATTTAAACTGCAATATGAAAGACTTCCCGAGCCTGCCCAACAAGCTCTTTTGGCACTAAAAGCAAACAAAGGCAGAATTTTGTGGTCAACTTTCGCCCAACTTTACGGCGAAATCCGCCCCCTTGGGATAAAGCAGCGTGAGATCGAACAGCCATGGTCCTTTCCGGAGTCGGTCAGTGAAAGGCTGTGGTATATAGGCTGCCTCGGAAGAGATTTTTTGCGCATAGATGACAATTTGCAAGAAATGGCTTATCTGCCGGATGAAATTATCCCCCTTCTTCCTTCTCCGCCGGATCAGAGCGTTCAAATCAAGCTGATTCCCCTCTATGGCATTCAAAGTGAAAGGCTTATAGAAGCGAATTCGGCTATTTTGGACGAAATTGGCATCCTTTTGGCTGGCTGGCGTTTTGAAAAGCCCCAAGCCTATTTGAAAAAAACTAACATAAGTGAAGCAAAAGCTGGTCTGTTAGAAGCTTTTTTAAAAGCCATCGGTTTAGCAGATGAAAATTTACAAGCCACGGAACCAGCGCGAAAATTTTTGGAATTGCCTCGTGGTCAGGCGCTTGCCTGGCTGGCAGAACAATGGCTGAAGGCAAAAGATTTTCATGAAGTCAGGCACATTCCAGGTTTAGGAATTGAAACGGAAGACGAAATCCGTTCCCAATCCGCTCGCCAAAGCGTTTTTGACTTTTTGAGCCGCCTGGAAGCCGAACAGTGGTACCGATTGGACGATTTGGTGACTTTGATAAAAGCCAACAAACCGGATTTTTTGCGCGAACAAGAAGAGTATTTTAGCTGGACCATAATCTCAAAACCCGCTCTCCCTGAGGAAGCCTTACCGCCCTTTGATCTCTTCGAGTCTGTCAAAGAGGTCGAAACTTTTCACGGTTTTGAGAGCTGGACGCAGCTTGAGGGCAAACTAATCAGCTATATCCTTGCGGTCATGCTCCCCCTCTTCGGTTTGACGGATCTCGCCCTTAGCTTGGACGAAAACAAACAAGTCCTCTTCCGCCTTAAACCTATCTTTTTTCTTTTTGAATCCTCCCCCGAACAACTTGTTTCAGAAATTGAAAACGAACCGATTCAACTCAGTTCAACGGGGAAAATCACGATGACCAATCGGT
>CAYVOY010000158.1:0-3738 GCA_964453395.1 uncultured Anaerolineaceae bacterium | reverse complement strand
GAGGTTTCGATTGGGGACGCTGGCAACAGTCGCCGGGCAGTCAGACAAGCTATCGTAGTGTTTCACCTGAAGAATTTAGTGAGATGTTCGGTGGTGCTGGCGGTTCAGGCGGAATGGGTGGTTTTTCGGACTTTTTCGAAACACTCTTCGGCAGGGGCGGCGGCTTTGGTCAACAAAGTCGTCAAACACAGAGCCGTGCCCGGGACGCAGAATATAAGCTTGAAATTAGTTTGAAAGAAGCTTATAACGGTACAACGCGCACCTTGCAATTTGAAGACGGTCATAAAATTGACGCAAAAATTCCTGCCGGAGTTCGAACCGGTTCAAAAGTGCGTCTGAGCGGTCAGGCTGGCGGAGCTGATTTGTACCTTAAAATTTCCGTTTTTCCCGACCCGGTTTTTATCCGCAAAGGTGATGACCTCTATCAAACTGTACCGGTAGACCTTTATACGGCAATTTTAGGTGGAGAAATCGGTGTAAACACGATGACAAATGCGATTCATCTGACAATTCCCGAAGGAAGCGACAGCGGTAAAACCTTTCGGATTAAAGGGAAAGGCATGCCACATTTAAAGGATCCGAAAAGCTTTGGCGATATGTATGTGAAGCTCCAGGTAAGCATTCCGAAACGGTTGACCGAAGCTGAAAAAGACATGTTCCGTCAAATCCGCAACATGCGCGTAGCATAATTTGGCAGAAAAACAGCAAAAATAAAAGCCACCTCGTTGAAAAACGGGGTGGCTTTTTGCTATTGCTTGGGTTTAATCTTAGGGTTCAACTACCCGACCCATGAAAATGATTGCATTGGTCGTGGTTTCGTAAATCACATAGATAAAGGGGTGATCGAAATTCAGTTCATAACTTTGGGCGGGAAGTGAAGTTGTGCCGACACTAATTACGGTCGAAGCGGCAGCTTCGGTGCCTTTTTCGTTCACTTCAATTATTGCTTTATGCAAAACGTCCGAAACATAAAGGTCTTTCTTACCATCAATCTTGCTCAAATCAGCTTCTCCGGCATCGAAGACTTTGCTCATTCCAAGAGCCTTCAGCTGGTCGGCCAAAGCGATGCTGCTTTCGGTTTTGAATTTTGGAAGACTGATATTAATTGAGGCATTGCCTGCCAGAGCTTCGAAAATATCATCGAGGTTGTCACCCAATTTTTGCTCAAAATCGTTGAAATTGCCAAAGGGCATGATTGCGGCCATGGCGTAATTGCCGCCTTCGTAAGGCAGGCTTACTGCCTGGTAAGAATCGTTAGATGTAGCCTTACCGGTGAAACTGGTATTCATCATTTCCACTTCTTTTTCACTGCCATCGAGCAAGTGGAAGGGGAGTTTCTGTGTATTCGTTTCGTCAAATTGATGGCTCCAGGCAGCTTTGAAATAAATTGCGTTGACAATCACCATGCGTGTCAATTCATTCAAGACACCTTCAGGGAGCATATCTTTAATTTTGTCATTGGTTTGAGCAGCAATCCAAAGATTAATCGCCTGACGGGCTTCTTCGGGTTTGCTAAAATCAACCAATTGCAGCCCTGCATTGTAATTTACTTTTAGCTGATCAATAAAAATTTGATTTACTTCAAAATCTTCTTGCAGCCAGAGGGAATTGGCATTGTTGAATTCAAGCGGCTGGGCACTTTCGTCTAAATATTCAGGGCGATTGGTCAAAACCTGGTTCAAGGCAGCGGCGAATTGGTGGATTCGATCGCCATCCTCGTTGTCAAAATCGAGGGCGTCGGCAATTTCGGCTTTGGTTTCGCCATCTGCGCCGGCATAGACCATCAAAAATGCCTGGTAGATGCTGTAGGGGGAATAAATCAAGTTGCCGTCCTGGCTGGCAAGTTTCTGGTAGAGGTCAATTGCAAACTCGTTCAAATCTTCGGCGTGTTGGGCAATTTCTTCTGCGCTCGCCAGCATATCGGGAGTCAGCGGCAGGACAGGATTGACAGCCGGGTAAGAATCGTTGATATCTTCTTCGGGCAGTTTCGGTTCGCCATCAACCGGATAGGGGTCATTCTGGTTATTCTCGGGCACAACCGGTGTTTGAGCCGGGGCACAAGCGCCTAAAATCATTGAAAGAACGAGAATGCTTACAATAAATAGTCTGTTGTTTTTCATTTTTTTCCTAATAGTTGTTAATTTTATGGTCTCATCAAGCTACCGAGAAAGAGGATTGCTCCGGTTTCGGTATCGCGAATGAGATATACAAAGGGTTTGTCAAAGGTTATTTCCACGGGATCGGGGTTAAACATGCCTTTGGTTTGAGCGATAGCGAGAGTAGCGGCTGCTGCTTCGGTACCGGCTTCATCGACATCGATGAAGGCTTTTTGGACGAGAGTTGAGATAAACTGACTTTTATCGCCGGTCATGCCGGAGAGGTCAGCGGCCATTCCAAAAACGTCCACTAATCCAAGCGATTGCAAGGGGCGAATCAGGTCCATTTCAGGTGTCTCGACTCTGAATTTCGGCATTTTGAGGTTGACGCTGTTGTTGCTCATTTGCTCCAGGTATGCCTCTAACTGCTCTGCGTCCAAGCCGTTAATGAAGGACTCCCAATCTCCATCAAGGGGAGAGATGAGGTCCATCACGATTGTGCTTTTGGCATAAGGGAGTTCGACCAATTGGATTTTATCGTTTTTCAAAACATTGAAATTTTCGTTTTGGAACATCATATCCACTTGCAGGTTTTCTCCGTCAAGAAGTGTGAAATTTTCTTTTTGGGTGTTTGCCTCGTTGAAGGGAACACGCCAGGCAGCGTTGAAATAGACTGCGTTGGTCAAGGCAAGACTGGTATTGCTGTTAAACATTCCAGGTTGGGCAATATCTCTAATCTTGCCCTCGGTTTTTTCTTCAACCCAAGCATTGATTAAATCTGCGGCTTCCTGAGCCTGACTAAAGTCAACGGACTGATTTTCGGTTTGGTAATTAGTTGCCAGCAAATCCAAAAAGGCCTGCTCAATGTGCAAATCTTTTTGGGTCCAAAGCCCATTGGCGATATTGAGGCTAAAATTCGCGTCCTCTTTTTGATCGTTTGTGTTTTGGGCAATCAGGCTGTCATTCATTGCTTTGCTTAATTCGTGGACCCGATCATTCGTCCAGGGTAAAGCCAAAACAGCTTCAAATTGCTCGGCTGTTCCGGCTCTCGCTGCAGCATAAATCATGGTTAATGCCTGATACAAACTGTAAGGGGAATAAAAAGTATTGTCTTGCTCACTTTTTAGTTCTTGAAACAGCTTGAAGGCAAATGAATTATTTGCGCGGGCTAATTTTTCAATTTCGGTTTGGTTTACTTCGTGCATTATCTCCTTTTCCGGGGTGGGGTTTAGCTCCGCCTCCGGGCTTGGCTCGTTTGTTGCTTCTTTGGTTACATTGGCTTCAACTTCAATGGTGCTCAAGATATCGCTGACGTCGTCCGCAGATAGGGTTGCATCTTCAACAATCGTGGGCGTTGTTGGGGTGCAAGCAGTGAATAAAATCAATGCGCTAAGAAAGCATAAGGTTAGTTTTTTCATACGTTCTCCTGTTGTTCTCTACTTATAGACGAATTTTAGCATTCCAAAGTTCCCTTTGCGAATTAACGCAAAAGTCTGCAGGGGTTAGCTGCAGACTTTTCGCGGAAGTTTAATCGCTGATAGAGGATCAGCGAAATAACCAATTAAAAGATGGAGCTTAGCCGATAAAATGCGAGCCCGACATATTCCCAAAGTGTCAGCACAGATTGCTGAAAAGCCTGGCT
>CAYVOY010000157.1:0-3801 GCA_964453395.1 uncultured Anaerolineaceae bacterium | reverse complement strand
GACGGAGGGTCTGAAACCACTTTCGGAGAAGAATTTATCTACAACCGGCAGCAACTCTTTGGGTTGATAGCCGGCAGCAATTAGCGCGCCAAATAATCCACCGGCGCTGGTTCCGGCAATGCCAGTGATTTTGTAATTATGGTCGAAGAGGCTCTGAACAACTCCGAGATGTGCCACGCCGCGAATTCCGCCGCCACCTAAAGCCAGATTAACTTCTTTTTGCATCATTCACCTCATGTCTTAAGTTTATCAGAAGCTCAAACATATTTTATGCCTCAATAGCAGTTTGATTTGACTGTATAATATGGATAAAAGGTTAGTGTCGGATTAACCTGCATCGATGGGTGAAGATGAGTTTTATGCAAAATGTTGAGAGTGAATTGTTAACTGATAAAGAAGCTTGGTACGCTTTGCGGACAAAGCCGAATTTTGAGTTTATTGTCCACGCTCAACTTTTAGAGCATAAGGTAGAAAACTTTTTTCCAAAGATTAAGGTGAAACCGGTTAACAGCCGCTCGCGAACAAGTAAAGCTTATTTTCCCGGTTATCTCTTTGTCCGTGGCAATCTCGACAATCTATATGCTCAACGGGTGGGTTTGATGCGTGGGGTGGTTGGCTTGGTTTGTTTTGATGATGTGCCTTCCAGCATTTCGGATGAGATTGTTGAAATGATTAAGCAGCGGGTTTTGCTTGAGAATAGCAAACTCCAATCGATCAGTAGTGGGATTCAACCGGGCGAAAAAGTTTGGCTTGATGACCCGGCTTTGCGCGGAATCGATGCGGAGTTTGAGCAATGTATTAATGGCGAGGAACGAGTGAACGTTTTGTTGACGCTTTTGGCAGGGCGAACGTTCCGTGTTCAGCTTAGCGCTGATAAAGTAAAACGTCGCATTGGTTAGTTTGTAGAGAGAATATAGAGGTTTTTATGCCTTAACCGACATCATAGCATGTCGGAGGGGCGGAGGCGTGCCTGGAATCTGTAGGAGTTTGAAGAAAATGGATAAAAGAAAACGAATTTCGATAATTGTTCTTTTGCTTTGCATGAGCGTTTTGCTTCATGCCTGTAATTTTCTGGTGCCGCAAAGTCCAACAAGCGAAAAATCAGAAGAAACTTTGCTCACGCCAAGCCCGGTTAACCCGGATTTGGAATTACCGGAAGATGACGGCGAGGTTCCGATTGAATTCACGCCAGCAGCTTTGCAAACAACGGAAAAAAGCGGTGCATCCGAAGTAGTTGCTGTGGGGGAAGGGCATTGTGGCCGGACCGATTCGGTTACGATTATGCTCCTCGGGATTGACAAGAAAAATCAATCGGACAGCATTCGCTTGATTCGGGTTAATTTTAATGATGCGACCATCAGAATGACTTCGATTCCTCGTGATTTTTATATGCCGACGGTTGGTTTTGAACAATTTGGGATTAACTTTGGGCGCATTAACGCAGCCTTTGGTTATGGCGAGTATTTCTTTGGAGCCGGACATGGGGCTGAGGCAACCGCAGAAAACATCGCGTATAACTTCGGCATTGAGCCGGATGAACAATTTGTGCTTTATTATGATGAAATAGCTAAGTATATAGACGCCATTGGTGGCGTGACAATCACTTTAGAAGAGCCAGCCGCTGATTTTTCGCATAATTTCCTGGCAGGAACTAACGACCTGGATGGCGAAAATGCGGTTGACTTCATGCGGATTCGCGCTTTTGACGATGACATTCACCGCATCGACCGCCAAAGTCTGGTGATGAAGGCGGTTCTGGATAAGGTCAGGAGTGGGGTGAGCCCAAAAATGGTCTTTGATGTCATAAGCACCTTGCTCGCAGATAAAACTACTCAAACCGGTTTGGGGCTTCGGGATATGCATGACTTTTATTGCCTCTCCAAAGAATTGGCTGATGTGCAAATTGTTCCCATTCCATCGGATTTGTTCCACCCGTTTACAACCGAAAATGGCGCGCAAGTTTTGATTCCTCATGATGGTGTGGTTGAATTTGTGCAAAATGCGCTTGCTTTGAATGATTAGAAGGTTTTTTGACTTCTCAGACAAGTGGTAAAATGAGTTCTGATTAAAATACAGCTTCCTTTAAGGATAGCAATTTCAATAAAGAAAGATAGATATGAGCGAAACACCATCTGAAAATAATGGCTTTGAACAGCCCGGCTCTGGAAAACAGGGAAAAATAAAAAAATGGCAAATTGCCCTGATTGTTGTAATAGGTTTGGCACTTGTCGGAGTTTCCGTTTGGCAAACCTGGGTTAAACCGGCTATTTCAAAACCAATATCATCCACTTTGGATTTAGCTCCGATGGTATCCACCTCGGAATTACCGACGGCTACCTCCGAGCCCAGCCCAACACCAACGGAAAGCATTGCAACCGCTACTCCAACTAAGGCTCCGGTTTGTGGTGTAGACCAGATTTGGAATGTGATGCTGGTCGGTATTGACGAACGTTCAACCGATTATTACTATGGCTTGGCAGATGTGATTCGGGTTGCCCGGATTAATTTTGCCGATATGACGGTTAATATGGTTGCACTTCCGCGCGATATGGTCGTAACTTTCCCTGAAGGTTTGTTTGCTACCGAAAATCCTATCAAACTTAACCAGGGTTACTTTTTTGGTACGATTGGGATGACAAATTCCGGCGATTTTAATAGCGGTGCCAATTCTCTGGCTCAGGTCTTACAATACAACTTTGGAATCACTGTCGATCACTATATGGTTGTTAATATGAGAGCCGTTGAAAATTTCATTAACTCAATTGATGGCGTTGACGTCGATTTGCCTGTTTCGGTTTTTGACGAAGAACGTCCCAACTTTGGCTCATTCCCTGCCGGACGGCAACATTTGGATGGTGAAGATGCGCTCAATTTGATGAGAATTCGTGCCAATTATGGTGACGATTTCCGGATTGGTAATCAGTCGATTGTTATCAAATCCATTTTGCAACGTTTCTTGATTGTTGAAAATATCGCTAAAGTGCCTGATTTGATTCGGGATTTCTTTAGCAGCTTTTTGACTGACCTTTCGATTGAGCAATTGACGAATACTGCAGTCTGTTTTTTGACTAATTTCAAACTTGAAGATTATCATTCAACTCAGGTTCCTAAAGAACTCTTGGTTGAAGGTTGGGAGTTTATTCCTTCTAATTATGGCTCAAGTTTTATTTATCGCTGGGATCAAAACACAGTGGATTGGATTCACCAAAATCTGGAGGCTCAGTCTCAATAATTCATGAAGAGTCCAGACAAGAACTCGAATTTATCGACAACTGAAGAAGAATGGGATTTGGTCATATCACCTCGCAAGAAGTGGTATGACCTTCAATTAGCCGAGGTCTGGAACTATCGGGACTTAATCGCTATGTTTGTTCGGCGCGATTTTGTTTCCCGCTACAAACAAACAATTTTGGGGCCGCTATGGTTTCTTTTCCAACCCTTGATGACCTCCTTGGTTTTTCAGGTTGTTTTTGGCAATATCGCCCAATTGCCAACGGATGGCTTGCCGCAATTGTTGTTTTATATGTCCGGCACCGTGTTGTGGTCTTATTTTTCAAGCTGTCTGAATGGTACATCCCAAACTTTTATTGGCAATGCGCAATTATTAGGCAAAGTTTATTTTCCCCGCCTGGTTATCCCAATTTCAATTGTCATTTCAAACATGATTAATTTTGTTATTCAATTGGCATTATTCTTAGTTCTTGTCGGATTCTTCCTTTTACGCGGTGCTGAAATCCGTTTTACTGCCTGGGCCTTCACTTTGCCGCTTTTGGTGCTCTTGATGGCGGGCTTGGGCTTGGG
>CAYVOY010000156.1:0-3803 GCA_964453395.1 uncultured Anaerolineaceae bacterium | reverse complement strand
CCTCGCGGTACTTCAAACCCCTACTTCATCATGGGCATCTTGCTGATTGTTGTGGTTTTGATTGCCGTTGTGCGGGCATTTGCGCAAGGCGAAATTTGGCCCCCGTTCATTCCAACCCCAACCCCCACCCGGACGATTAATTCTTTTGTCATCGAAGGTGATACGCATTTCAAAGCCGGCAATCTCGATAAAGCCATTCTATCCTATGAGCAAGCGCTGGAACTCGAACCTCATGAAAGCCATGTCCGCGCAAATTTAGCGCAAATTATGGTCTACTCTTCTTATGCAATGACTACCGACCAGGAAAGGCTCGATCGCCTAAACCAGGCTTTGGCGGTTATCGACCAGGCAAAAGAAGATTCGCCAAACAATTCCGAAGTCCTCGGAATGCGGGCGAATGTTCTGAGCAGTTTGTCAAACTCAAACGTTCCGGAAGACCAGGCTTTGGATTATCGCAATCAGGCAGAGTCTGAAGTTTTGGTTGCAATCCAGTTGGACAATAACAATTTACTGGCAAAAGCATATTATGCCGAAATCTTGATGGATCAGTTCAAATATACCCAGGCAAATGATTATATTTCTCAAGCCCGTCAAAACGACGGCGAAAGCTTAATGGACGTTTGCCGCATTCAGGCTTATGTCTATGAGATGTTTGGCGAATACAACCTTGCGATTGATTGGTATGTAAAAGCTTCGGATCTCGCTCCAAACCTGACCTTCCTCTATAACCGTATCGGCGTTTTGCATCGCTATTTAGGCCAATTTGACGAACGCCGCTATGAAGTCGCCCTCGAATATTTTGCCAAAGCGGCCGGTTTGAACAATCAGCTGGGGATTGACGACCCCGTTCCCTACATGGCGATTGCCAACACCTATATCCGCATGGGTGAGGCGATGGCTGCTTCGCGCAACGCCTATCGTGCTTTGGAAATCAACCCCTATAACTCCGACACCTACGGGCAGGTGGGCGTAATTTACTATCGTGCCCGCAACTATGAGGGTGCAAACCAAATGTTGCGCTGCGCCGTTAGCGGATGTACGGCTGAACAATCCTGTGAGGCACGCGAGGAAGACCCCTGCGAAAGAGACATCGTGACCATTCCCTTACCACTGACCAACTCAACCGTGCTCTATTATTACACCTACGGCTCCGGTTTAGCCGGTTTGCATCGTCCGGGTTTGGATGATAACTGTACTGAAGCGGGAGTAATTTTTAGGCAAATTCGAGAACAATTCAGCGACAACGATGTCGTCATGGGGATTGTTCGGGCGAGTGAAAACATCTGTCGTATCAATCCGGACGACCCGGAACCAACCAGCACGCCTGAACCAACTCAAGCCGGAACCGCAACCCCTCTCCCAACCGAAACACCTTTGGTAATTCCGACATTGACGCCAAGCGCCCCTTAATTGAGGTCCTTTGCCCTTATTCGGAAAACTCCTCCACCTGATATGTTTCCACTTTGAGGTGGCGGTGCTTCCAATGATTGGCCGGGACCCCCATTTTTCGGCAGAGCTGTCCGAGGAAGTGTTCCGGTTCGGGGAGTTCTTCCCAAACCTGGGGCAAAAAAGTTGCCCGGCGCTTATCCTCGGTAATGACAACGCCGTCAATGCCCGGGCGAAGTAAACCGATTAATTCATCCGGACTGCCATATTCGAGAAGCTCCGGCTTGCTGAGGCGCGAGATCTCAAGTTTAATCACGGGCAGTTCTTCGGGCCTAACCGGGTTAAAGCGCGGGTCGCTGCTGGCGGCTTGTTTGGCGCGCTCTTGCACATCGAGCGCCAGCGGCTGATAAGCTTCGAGCGTACCGATGCAACCTCTCAGTTCGCCCCCTATCGTAAGGGTAACAAAACTGGCAGCATCCGCTTGCAGGGCTGGGGGAAGCGAGCTCAGATCGAGTATGGGTAGCCGCTCTTTTCGAGAGGTTGACTCAAGTGCCTGGCGGGCGATTTTTAGCAATTCCTCTTTTTCTTTGGGACTGAGTTTCTCTGGCATAGGATTTGCAACATTCCTTTCTAAGCAATCTTAAACTAATTATACGAAAAATCCAAATTTTTGGGTTTGAATTCACAGGAATGTATTATGAGCAAGCAAATGTATGAAATCGACGATCAGCAACCTGGCAAAGAGCCTTCATGGAAACGAAAAAGTCCGGATGAAGAGAGCCGTTCGGATTTTGCCCCTAGTTATGAGGAAAGAAAACGTTCATCTCAAGCATCAGCTTCTTCCGGAGATGAAAATGCCGGAATGAGCAGGCAAAATCCTTTCGAAAATTGGCGAATCAAGAAGGATGTTGAGGAAAAACCCCATTCTCAGGAAAATAGCTTTGTTGATTCCTTGAAAGCCGGACTCTCACTGCTTTGGAAGGTGCTCTCCGGTGTAGTTTTAGCCGGCTTGGTGGCTGCTTCGCTCTTTTCGCTTTGGACGCCGGGAAACTTGATGCCGAAAACCATTGAAGAAAAAGTTGCCGTTGCTGTCGCTCAGGAGGAAGGAATTGAGCTTCCGGAAATCGTCGAAGGCGTAAAACCGGATGATTTCCCAACGAACAGAATTGGCATTGTGGTTGGGCACCGCGGGCACGACAGCGGAGCAGTTTGCGCAAACGGCTTAACTGAGTTGGAAATTAACAGCAATGTGGCGACTTATGTGCAGCAAAAATTGATCAAACAAGGTTATGATGTCGATTTATTGGACGAATATGATGCGCGGCTAAAAAATTATCAGGCCCAGCTCTTGCTTTCAATCCACTCTGATTCTTGCGATTACATCAATGACGGCGCAACCGGCTTTAAGGTAGCCGCCTCCATCACCTCGAGTGCCGATCCTAACGCTTCGAGAATTGTGGAATGCCTTTCGGATCGTTATGCAAAGACTACCGGTTTAAGGTATCATTATCAATCAGTAACGACCGATATGACTTCTTATCATGCTTTCGATGAGATTAGCCCCTTTACAACCGCTGCTATCATTGAGTTAGGTTTTATGAATTTGGATCAGGAAATTTTAAGCACGCAACCCGAGCTCTTGGCAGATGGCATTGTTGACGGAATTGGCTGTTACCTGAATAACGAAAAAATTGATTAGCGTGACGAAGTGGTTAAACCTTGATGACAGAAGAATTTGAAAATTTGATTCAAGCAGCCAAAGATGCCCTCCTGGCTGGTGATGCTGGCCGGGCAAGACAATTGGCTGAACAGTGCTTGATTAATGAGCCTGCTAATAACGATGCAAAATTGATTTTAGCCGGTCTTTCTCAACCTGAAGACGGTCTGAGACTCTTGCAGGATGTTCTGGAGAGCGATCCAAATAATCCCTTCGTTCACAAAGCTTTGCAATGGGCTGCTGAAGCGAGCCGACAAAAAAGCGCAGCACAATGGGCGGCTGTCGCCTTGCCCGAAGTCACTGAAGTAGAAAAAAATCTCGAGGAAACCGCCCCAATTCCGCTTTTCAAAGCGGTAGTTGCCAGCCCTGTTTCTGAAAAAGTCGAAAAAATCGATCAAGTGACGGAAGCCAAACCGGAAGAAGCACCAAAACGCAAAAGATCCCTGTTGCCAAATGCTTTAGTTCTTTTGGCAGCTCTGATTGCCTTCGTTTTTTATTCTGTGGGCATAATCCGACCCCGACCGGTTGCCGGAGAGCAATTCCTGATCAAAAACGATACTGCCAAATTGTTGAAACCGAGCCTTACCCCAACAAAGACCAACATTCCAACCGCAACCCCCAGCCCAACCGCCACCAACACGCCTGAACCGAGCCCTACACCAACCGAGACGCCAACTGCGACCCCAACCGAAGAAGTTAT
>CAYVOY010000155.1:0-3830 GCA_964453395.1 uncultured Anaerolineaceae bacterium | reverse complement strand
GTCACAAAGGGTGAAACCCTAAATGTTGAGCAGCAAGTACAACCAGTTTTAGCGGAGCCCACACAAATACCCGGACAGCCTACGACAGCTGTTCATGTTGTTGCTGTTGAACCAGAAGAGAAGCCTGAGGGTGTTCAGACATCTGAAGAACTGATTGGTGGTATGCGTCCTGAATTTAAGCAAGCAATGGATGATTATGAAACATTTATGAATAGTTATATGGATTTTATGAAGGAAATACAGGCAAATCCAACCTCTTCAGAGCTTTTATCAAAGTCTGCAGAAGTCAAGAATAATTATGATGAAAATGTAAAATCTATGGAAAAAATTGGTGATTCCAATTTAAACTATAAGGAATTGGCATATTATCTTGAAGTAACTACTCGGATTCAACAAGAATTGCTCGAAATAACCAATTCGTTTGGTGGTTAATCAATACCAATGAAAAGCAGCTGTTTAGTAACCAAAACGGCTGCTTTTAGTGCGTCATTGATTAACGACGTAGGGGTTCTTATAGATAAAAGTCTTTCAAAATCGGAGAGATGAGTTTTGGTTCAACGGTGTGGGTTTGGCCTTCCAAGACGCAGGTCTGCGCATTAGGGATTACGGAAGCGTAGTCTGCCATGATTTTGGGGGAGGTTTTGAAACTTTTTGTTCCGGAGACCAGCAGCGTCGGTTGGCTGATGTTATGGGCTTTTTCTTGAAAGAAGTCTTTAGAAGCGTCCTGAATTTTGGCTTCGTAAATAATTGTTTCAGCCATGTCAATTACGGTTTTGCCATGTTCGCCTGCCAGCGTATCGGCGATGAGCTGATCGTCCATACCAACTAAACGCATAAAGGTATTGACCACTTTCAGGTTTTCACCCTTGGAAACTTGTTTGGCCATCTGGTTTATCATGAGGTTTGTACCCAAGCGCATAAACCAATTTCCGGCCATTGGAGGTTCGTAGACGGCTACTTTGTCAATCTTCTCCGGATATTTTTCGGCGGCAAAAAGCGCGAGTGCTCCTCCGGCGGAGTGTCCGTAGATGAAGGCTTTGCCGCCATGCTGATCAATCAAGGCTTCGATATCCTCGAGTTCCTTGTCGATGCTGTAAGGCAGGGTGTTGCCACTTTGCCCGCGACCGCGTCGATCATAATTAAGGACGGTGAAATTGTCTTGCAGGCAGGGGGTCATTTCGCTTGGTACGCCAAAATTGTGGGTGTTGAGCGCACCGCTTACGATAATCAACAGGGGGCCTTTACCAACAACTTCATAGGCAATTGGGGTTTTATCTTTTGATAGGATAGTTTGCATTGCGCTATTTTACCCGATTGTAAAATAGTTAGGAACTATAAGTAGCGAGATTAGCCAAATTATATTATTGCTTTAATAAAAAAGCTGAGCCTGGAAGCGTGGCTCAGCTTTACCCCTTATTTCTAATTGGTTTTACTGGTCTAATTGGCGGATGACCAGAACAACTTTACCTTGAACTTCAACGGTTTTGGGATCGTTGATGATGATGGCTTGCATAAAAGGATTAGCCGGTTGCAGGCGGATGCGTCCGTTTTCGGCATAGAAATATTTGAGCGTGGTTTCGTCGCGGTCGTTGAGCCAGATAGCAACCATTTCGCCGTTGCGGGCTTGGTTTGTGCGCTTCATGATAACGATATCGCCATCGTTGACCATTGCGTCAATCATGGAATCTCCCTGAACTCTCAAGGCATACAGATCGTCGATGTTGTCGCTTTTGGGGAGCAGGCTGAGGGCGATATCAACCCCGGATTCGGGGTCATAATAGGCGAAATCTGAAGCCGGGATGGGCATCGGCTCACCGGCGATAATGTTACCGACGAGCGGAATGCTAACCAGCTGTTCGACAAATTGGGAAATTCCGCTTTTGATATTTTGTAAAAGCTCGCCGCTTTGGTCTTTGAGCAGGTTGATGCCGCGCGAAACATTGCTCTCGCGCTGAATGTAACCCATTTCTTCGAGCTGATTGAGATAGTAGTTGACGACAGAAGTCGAGCTAATATCTGTCTCCAAGCCGATTTCACGGATGGAAGGGGGATAGCCTTTTTCTTCCTGCCATTGTTGAATGCAGGTGAGAATATTCTTGTGGCGCTCGCTTAGTCCTTTGCTTTTTCGTGCCATAGTTATCGCTTTCTCCAGATTGTTCTAATCTTATCAGAACAAATGTTCGTTGTCAAGGGAAAACGGGGAGCAGGAAACGGGGAACGGGGAGCAGGAAACGGGGAACGGGGAGCGGAAAAAAGGAAACAGAAAACAGGTAACAGGAAAACAGGAAACAGGTAACAGGAAAACAGGAAACAGGTACCAGGAAAACAGGAAAACAGGAAACAGGTAATCAGGAAAGCAGGAAACAGGAAACTGAAAAAATGGAAACAGAAAAAATGGAAACAGAAACAGGTAACGGCTTACTGAGCCTGGCTGGGTATAAGAATTGCAACTTTGAAAAGCGAGGTACATATGAAAAACAAGATTTTATTAACGACAATAGTGCTCTGCCTGATAGCGAGTTTTCTTCCGATATCCGAGGCGCGAGCTGTTGATGAGACAATAAAGATTGAAAGTCAGTTAAATATCAACGAACTTGATTTCGGCGTGGTTAACGCCAATGAGCAGTGGCTGGTATCGGAAGAAAAGCTCTATTACACGCAAAATGCAGGGGAGGAATGGCTGGATATTAGCCCAGAGACGGTCCTGGTTGAACCGTACTTGCTTGCATCATTCCCTCGTTCAAATTTGGGTTTCGCGCTTTATTTGACCCAAACCGAGACAATAAAAGCACTCGAAATCTATAAAACGTCATCTAAAGGCCAAAAATGGGAAAAAATTGAGGGAAATCTTTTGAGCTTAATTGGTTCACGCTATCCTGATCCGATTGGCAGCATCCAAATGCAATGGTTGGATGAAAATAATGGCTTCATCGTGGTAAAACAAGCCACGAGCAGTAATTTCAGCATGGGCACGCTTTTTATCACCAAAGATGGCGGTAAAAATTGGAAAACCGAAGAAGTGCCGGTTGCCGAAGAATTTGTTTTCCTTGATGCCAAACTTGGCTTTATGAAAAATCCCGAAAACACCCAATCGCTTTATCGTACGCTTGATGGTGGTTTGAGCTGGGAGCTTTTTGATGCGGGCATCTTGAGCTTCGGCACCAGCATTGAAATTGAAGTTGACTTGCCGATTTTGAGCCAAAGTAAAAAGGCCCTCATCCCTGTAAAAATTGCACCAGAGGGCGGAATCTCCTCAGAATACCTGATTCAGACAAACCAAATTGGAGAGGTTTCAACACAAATCGATCTGGACAAGGCGGAATTTGCCGCAATTGAGAAAGCGGATTTGCAACAACAAATCAGTGAAATTCACAGCCCTGATGGCAAAGCTCTTTGGCTCGAATTGCGCGATGGCAATTGTGAGAGCTCGGGCATGGAAGATGGCAAGGAATTGATCACCTGTCAGAGCAATTTTGAAATTGTCTACAGCCTGGACGGTCTAAGCAACTGGCAGTCGCTAAAGCTACCGGGAGGTGCAACAATTCTCAAGCAGACAGTTCAAAACGAGTTTGCAGTCACGGAAGATAATCTTCCCCAAAATGCTATTCAGGCTCAAGAACTTGTTCAAAAATTCAAGGGGCATGCCTTTGATAAATGCGAAGTGCCAAGCTTGAGTCAGTTGAACACTTGGTATAACAAGAGTCCTTATCGAGCGGTAAATTTGTATATTGGCGGGATATCACGTTTTTGTACGAATACACCACTCAACGCATCCTATGTCAAAGCAATAGCGGGACAAGGCTGGAAGCTTATTCCCACCTGGGTTGGTC
>CAYVOY010000154.1:0-3886 GCA_964453395.1 uncultured Anaerolineaceae bacterium | reverse complement strand
AAGCGCTCTCTCATCAGATTCGCAAAGGCGACGGAAGCAAATTGATTGCTCAGCTGCGCCCCTGGCTTTTGATTGCCTGGATATTTTTGACGGCTGGAATTGCCTTGGGCAGTTGGTGGTCTTATGACGTTTTGGGATGGGGCGGCTATTGGGCTTGGGACCCTGTTGAAACCGCATCGTTAATCCCCTGGCTGATTAGCACAGGTTTGTTGCACTCAATGTTTTTGACCCAAAAACGGGATATCTTCAAGCGGATCAATCTAATTTTGATTTTGGCAAGCTATCTTCTGATTCTTTTCAGCATTTTAGTCACCCGAGCTGGATTGATTAGCTCGGTGCATGCCTTTGGCGAGAGTGCTATTACCATTCCTTTGACTGTCTTTTTGTTGGCTTTCACTGTGCTTTCAATCGCTTTGATTGCCTGGCGATGGAAAAAACTGGACAGTGGCTGGGAGTTTGGCTCTTGGTTCTCGCGCGATTCTCTCTTCCTTTATACGCTGATCATCCTGGGAGCGATTGCTTTTGTTTGCCTTTGGGGCTTGGTTTACCCGATGGTGATGAGGCTGATTAATGGCTCTGAAATCGTTCTCGACCGCAGTTTTTATGACCGGACTACCGTGCCGCTGTTTATTGTTTTGGTTGCTTTGATGGCAATTTGCCCTTTGGTTGGTTGGTCGATTGGGAATCTCAAAAAACTCGGGAAAAAAGCATTGATACCACTTATCGTCGCAGTTCTGGCAACAATTGCAACAGGCTTGTGGATTAGCAGTAAATGGATTGTTTTGCTCTCAATTTTCATCGCAGCATTAGGGATTGCCGTTCTGGTAACAACTACTGTGCGCGAAGTGAGCAAGGCTGAAAATCCGCTGAAATCGTTTTGGAAAATGCGGTCGCGCTATGGTGCTTTTTTGGTTCATTGCGGGATTCTTTTTATCATGCTGGGCATTGTCGGCGTTGAAATGCTTTCCGACAGAATTCAAGGGACGCTGATTCCCGGTGATATCATGCCATTGGGCGATTATGGTGTCGAATTTGTAGAAGTGACGAGCGAATACGAAACACCGGAAGCTTTGAGCGTCCGGGCACAAATTAATCTCTGGAAGGACGATAAGCTGATCGGCACTTTAGCTCCGGGTCAGGATGTCTATGAAAACCGTGGGCAATATGTCAGCATTCCGGGCAAGCGCAGCAATCTCGCTGGTGATTTTTATACCATTTTGCTCGATTACAATCTTGAAATGGGCTTTGTTTCCATTCAGGCGACGATAAATCCATTGGTCAATTTTATGTGGCTGGGGGCATTGTTCCTCTTTCTTGGTGGTGCGTTTAGCCTTAGTTCTCCGATTGTGCTTGAACAAGCCGGGCTTAAAGAAGAGAGCGATGGAGATTGAGCTGAAGGGGCTTAGCAAGGCATTTGGTTCGGTTCAGGTTTTGAAGAAATGTGACCTGAGCCTGGAAAGTGGTGAGTTGATCTGCCTGGTAGGCAACAATGGGGCGGGCAAAACAACCTTCTTGCGGATTATGAGCGGTTTGTTGGGTGCTGACCGCGGGCATTTCTTCGTCAATGGCGAAGAATGGATGCTAAACAGCAGCGACTGGCGCAGGAAGTGTGCTCTGGTTGGCCATAAAACCTTCCTTTATCAAAACTTAACCGGACTGGAAAATTTGCGCTTTTTCTCCCGACTGTACGAAATTGATTTGTCGGTTGCGGAGTTAGAAGGTATATTAGCGGAAGTTGGTTTGGCTAAGGCAGGGGGACGTCAGGTGCGGACTTATAGCCGCGGGATGCAACAACGCTTGACCATCGCACGTGCACTCTTGAGCCGCTCGGACCTCCTTATTCTGGATGAGGCTTTTACCGGGCTCGATAAAGAAGGCAGTGAACTCTTGAGCAGAATTCTGCTATCGTGTAAAGAAGAAGGTGCTGCAATTTTGATGACCAGTCACGACCCGGGCTTGGCTTTTGGGATTAGTGACGCTTTTGTTAAGTTAAACAAAGGCGTGCTGAGTGAGAAAATTGCCACAAAAGAGAGGCAATGGTCTGAGATTGAGGGCTTGCTCTATCCGGAAAGCAAAGTGGAAGAGGTGCGATCATGAAAAAATGGTTTGCCACGCTTAAAACACTGATTTGGAAAGACCTCTTGCAGGAATGGCGCAGTAAAGACATGCTGACCGCCATGCTCGCCTTTGCTATTTTAACGATTTTTATTTTCAATTACGCAATGGAACTCGACCCGCGAACTCGAGCATCTTTAGCCCCCGGCATCTTATGGGTGGTGATAACTTTTTCGGGAGTGCTTGGTTTGAATCGCAGTTTCGTCGCCGAACAAGAGCAAGGCAGTTTTGATGCTTTGGTTATGGCGGTGCCTGGTTTGGGCAGCATTTGGCTCGCCAAACAAATTACAAATTTTTTGATTATGTTGCTTTTGATTTTGATTGTTTTGCCAATTTATAGCTTGCTTTACAATCAAAATCTGTTCAATCCAGCTTTGATTGCCACTTTTATTCTGGGAGCCTGGGCATTTAGCGCAGCCGGAACTTTGCTGGCAAGCATGAGCTCTCAAAGTCGTATGCGCGACCTGCTTTTGCCGGTTATGCTCTTCCCGATTTTGATGCCGGTCAATATGGCGGTCGTTAAAGCAGGGGAGGGGATTATGAATGGCTTAGCTTTCGCGAGCTATCAAAACTGGCTTTTAATTCTGCTGGTTTACGGTATTATTATGACTACAATTTCACTAATGGTGTTTGATTATGTTATCCTCGAATAGAAAATTAACTTTTTGGGCTTCTTTTTCGCTTGCGATGCTTTTGCTCGCTTTTGCCATGGTGCTTTTTTATGCGCCTATGGAGCAAACCATGGGCTGGGTGCAGAAGGTTTTTTACTTCCATGTCGGTGCCGGTTGGCTTGGCATGCTGGCTTTTGCGGTTGCGATGGTTGTTTCGATCATTTATTTGCGCAAAGGCGATTTGAAAATGGATGCCATCGCTGCTTCAGCGGCTGAAATCGGCCTGCTCTTTAGTATAATCACAACTTTCTCAGGCATGATTTGGGCACGTCCCAGCTGGAACACCTGGTGGACCTGGGACCCAAGGCTGACGACAATGGTTATTATGGCTTTCACTTACGTTGCCTACTTTTTGCTTCGGAATGGCATGGATAATCCTGTCAAAAGAGCGCGCTTTGGCTCGATTTATCTGATAGTGGGTTTTATTACCGTTCCAATCACCTTTTTCTCAGCGCGAATGCTGCGCTCAATCCACCCGACGATCTTCAATGCTGGTGGTGGGGCATCGATGGTGATGACTTCTCCGATGTATCAAACGATGGGCTTTAGTATCTTCGCTTTCACTATATTATTTGTCTTCCTTCTGCTTTTTCGCAGCCAATTGCGATTGGAGGAGCAAAAACTCAAAGAAGCCGAAGCGCTTGAAAATGAAATGGAATTTGGAGAGGTGAACAATGGCTGATACCTACGATTATTTTATTCTTGGTTATGTTGTCATCTTTGGCTTATTGATTGCTTATGGCATCTATTTGGCATTTTTAGCAAAAAAACTGAAGCGGAAGAAGACAGATAAAAGCTGACAACCGGGATTTTGGACAAGGGGATTAGTTTTGCTCTTTAATTTCCCGTTTTGGTACACTGAAAACCACCTTAGAGGTGGTTTTTTTCTTGCCCTCCATTTGATTCAAGCGATTTTTGTAAGTGAAGGCAGCAATTCTCAATATGAAAAATGACGAATCGTTGCCCTAACAGACCAACAAAAATCATATATTAATTATGTAAAGCATTGTATACATACAAGTGTAAGGGCAGGTCCAAATCACTAATGATCAATAATCGCCCAAATAGTCTGACCTGCCCGGCTCAAACATAGCGGACTC
>CAYVOY010000153.1:0-3911 GCA_964453395.1 uncultured Anaerolineaceae bacterium | reverse complement strand
CATTCCGACTAACCCAGCATTCGCCTTCGTCAGCCCCAATCGCTTTGATTTCTGCCAAAATCAGTTCAGCGACTTCTAAAATCGCTTTTTCTTTGATTTCAAAAGCCCTTTTCATGCCCGACCTCCCACATTAATCTTAACCTTTATTGCCGGACCGCCCATGCCAACCGGTATCATTTGCTTCTTGCCACACATGCCGGAATTAGTCCAGCTCACCTTATCACTAACCATATCGACCGTTTTTAGCACGTCAAAAGCGACACCCGAAACGGTGCAATCCCTAATCGCCCGACCCAGTTTGCCATTTTTGATTTCAAAACCCATGGGAACGCCAAACATAAACTCACCGGTGCTGTCCGCTTGCCCGTTGTTCATATCGGTCAGGTAATAACCGTCTTCAACCGAAGCAATCATCTCTTCAAGCTTATCCTTACCGGGCAAAATGCAGGTGTTGCGCATCCGAATAAGCGGCTCGTCCGAAAAATCATAAGCCCGGGCATTGCCGTTTGCCTCGTGCCCAAACTCACGGGCAGATTCTTTATTATGCATATAGCCAACTAAAATGCCGTTTTCAATCAAGATTTGGTCTTTGGCAGGGCTGCCTTCGTCGTCTACAAAAACCGGAACCGGTGCCAATTTGCCAAAGGCATCGTGAGCGATATCAACCAGGCTGACCATTTCGCTGGCGACTTGCTTGCCAAAGTTTGGTCCGCCCACCGAACCTGACTGGACAAAATCGGCTTCCACAGTATGCCCAACCGCTTCATGCGCCAAAATTCCCGCCAAATCAGAATCGAGAATAACGGTTTGAATCCCGGGTTTGGCGTAAATGCCCTCAGTCTTTTTCATCAGCAATTCGGCTTGCTCTTCAATTTTCGGGAAAAAATCGCTGGCATTCGAGAAGTTTTCGATAAAATTGCCATAACCCCCATAAACCTTATAAAGCTCGATTGGCTGACCGTCTTTATCTTCAGCTGTCATCAGGACAATCGCAGTGGATCGGGGAACATAAGAATGGGAAACAACACCGTCGCTGGTATATAGCAATTTTTCCATATCCAGAATGCGGGTTACTACCCGGCGGCTAAGCAATTTTGGGTAACGTTCGACGATGTAACGGTCTAATTCATCGGCAATGCCAAGCAGATAGCTTTGTTCGACGTTGATGTCATGTTCCAATCCATCATGGCGTGTAATAGGAGATACAGCTGCAAAATCCGGCATGCCCCTTTGTACATGTTTGTCGAGGAAACTTGCGTTTTGCAAAGCCGCTTTAACGATACGGTCAATAGAATCCGGATCATCGGAATAACCCGTCGCAGATGCAAAACCATAAGAGCCGCCTTTGACAACTCGGGCGGAAACACCCTTGCTGACAGAACTGGCATTACTGTAAAGACTGCCGTTCAGTATGCCAACCGCTCGACTGCGGTTTTGTTGCGCACGTAATTCAGTGTAAGCCGGAAAACCAGCTTTAGAAACATAAGCTTGTAAGTAATCCTGAAGCATAGAACCTCCGATGTTGATTGCTTAAATGATAACACGTCAATTTGTTTACGGGGAGCAGGTAACGGGGACCGGATAAAAAACTTCTTTCGTACGGACGGGGTTTACCTCCGTCCGAGAGCACATATCCAATCAAACATCGGCGGACAAACACGCACCGCTCGATGTGCATCGGGTGTTATAAAGGCTTGTCCGCACAAGTTTGCAACATCCCATAAGGTATACTAAAGCTAACTTCTTTGCAAGGAACCGACTATGCCAAAAATTCTTTATCTTCTCGATGGACATGCAATAGCCTACCGCGCTTATTTTGCCCTGACTTCCGGAACATCCACTGCCTTCACAAACAGCAAGGGTGAGCCGACCGCCGGGGTTTATGGCTTTGCCAATCGCCTCATTCGCCTCTTTGAGCAAGAAGAACCCGATTATATAGCGGTTACTTTTGACACCGGACGAACTTTTCGGCACGAGATGTACCCGGAATACAAAGGCACCCG
Organism: uncultured Anaerolineaceae bacterium; assembly: GCA_964453395.1. Taxonomy (GTDB): domain Bacteria; phylum Chloroflexota; class Anaerolineae; order Anaerolineales; family Anaerolineaceae; genus Mesolinea. The sequence continues at coordinate 1,908 of CAYVOY010000153.1, read as the reverse complement.
CGCCAAGATGCCCAACGACCTCAGACAGCAAATTGAACGCATCCGCGAGATGGTGGACGATTTTAACATCCCTCGGATCGAGATAGAAAACTACGAAGCCGACGACGTCATCGGCAGTCTCGCTCGCTGGGCTACCGAAGAAAAAGGGCTGGCTGTCAAAATCATCACAGGCGACCGCGATATGCTCCAGTTGGTGACCAATTCGGTTGTCGTTTCTCTCCCCGACCGAAAAAACGGGCAGGATATGGACTACTTCCCTGAGGACGTCGTCGCAAAAATGGGTGTCAGACCGGATCAAATTGTCGACTACAAGGCATTGGTTGGCGACACTTCGGATAACATCCCCGGCGTTCGTGGAATTGGCGAAAAATCGGCTATCGAGTTATTGAGCAAATATGATACGCTCGATAATATCTTTGAGCATTTGGAGGAAATTAGCGGTCGTGCCAAAAAACCGCTCAGCACGGGCAAGGAATCTGCCTATTTAAGCCAGGATTTGGCGAGAATTCGCACCGATTTACCGGTTGTGCTCGATTTGGAAAACAGCAAGCCAATTCTTCATGACCCCAGCGCGCTCGAAGACCTTTTCAAAGAATTAGAATTCCGCACACTGACCCAAAAGCTGCATAGATTAATCAATAAACTTAACCCAAGTTTTCACCCACAGCCAACCGAAGGCGGGCAAGCCAGCCTCTTCCCTGACGCCCTTCTGCCAGAAATTAAAAAAACGGAAATTCAGGACGCTCCTTTTGAGACGATTATTGTTGATACCGAAGATAAGCTAAAAGCATGCCTCGCCGATTTGACCAAAGCAAAAATGCTGGCTTTCGACACAGAAACCAGCGGACTCGACCCCTTGCAATCGCAACTCGTCGGAATCTCGCTGGCGGCTGAGCCCAACAAAGGATATTACATTCCACTTGGGCATCATTTTGCAAACCAACTTGAGCTTGAAGCGATTCGTAAAGAGCTTGGGGATTTGTTAAGCAATCCGAAGATTGAGAAGGTCGCCCACAATGCCAAATTTGACATGCTCGTTTTGCATACTGCCGGCTTTGAAGTCTCGCCGCTCACTTTTGACACAATGGTCGCCGAGTGGCTGATTAATCCCACCTCAAGGAATCTCGGTTTGAAAGCCCAGGCAAGTGAGCGCTTGGGCGTGCAAATGACCGAAATTGATGAGCTGATTGGCAAAGGGAAGAATCAAATCAGCATGGCGGAGGTGCCGGTCGAGCGAGCTGCACCCTACGCAGCCGCTGATGCGGTCATGACCTTGCGCCTGGTTGAGCCCATGCGTGAAGATTTGAAGGCTCACGCCGCCGAGAAGCTCTATCACGATATCGAAAACCCCCTCATTCCGATTTTGGCTGAAATGGAAGAGAGCGGCATTTTGCTCGACCTTGAGTTTTTCACAGAATTTGCCAAAGAATTACAAACCGAAATCAACCGCCTGACCGAAGAGGCTTACCGTCTGGCTGGGGATCAATTTAACCTCAATTCCACCCAACAGCTTTCGGACATCCTATTTCAAAAATTAGGGCTGGAACCACCCGACCGCACCAAGAAAACCAGTAGCGGCAAATTTTCCACTTCTGCCGAAGTTTTGGAATCGATGAGAGGCATGCATCCGCTGGTTGACACAATTTTGGACTATCGCGAACTCTCCAAGTTGCAATCCACCTATGTCGAAGCCTTGCCCGCTCAGATAAATCCGAAAGATGGGCGCGTCCACACCACATTCAACCAAACCGGCACCGTTACCGGCAGAATTGCTTCGCAAAACCCCAATTTGCAAAACATACCCATCCGCACAGAGCAAGGTAGAAGAGTGCGCCAGGGTTTTATCGCTGCCAAAGGGCACAAGTTGCTGGCTGTCGACTACTCCCAAATTGAATTGCGAATTGTTGC
>CAYVOY010000152.1:0-3932 GCA_964453395.1 uncultured Anaerolineaceae bacterium | reverse complement strand
GCACGATCGCTGTTATTTAAAAAAAGAGGCGCTTCGGGATCGTCACCATCCTCACGATTAGCCAGATAGTGCCAAAGAGCCTTTTTGCTGGTTTTTCCCAGATAGGTCACTCTGCCTTTTCCTCCTTTCGCACCACCGGTGATGCCATGCCGTATATTGACCTGTCCGGTCTTTAGGTCCACATCTCCTACCAGCAATGAACACAGCTCACTTGCGCGTAAGCCTGTATCCAACAGAAACAGGATCAAAGCCTGATCGCGATTAGCGGTGGCTCGACGCATCACAAAACCCCTGCGATTATAAGGTTGAACTTCTTTTGAATAGACGCAGGATTTGATCAGTTTCTCGATTTCTTCCTTTGAGAAAGTCTGAATAACATGTTGCGGATACTTCGGAGATGGGATGGTCTTTACAGGATTTTCGAGCCCAAATTCTTTTTCGAGCCAGGCAAAGAAAGCTCGCAGGGAAACATATACATTTCTGAGGGATTTGGCGGAAAGTGGTTCTGTATTTCCGTTCCATCTCCTGGGTTTGTAGTCAGTTCTCATCCAAGCCAGGAAAGCAACCAAATCAGAAGTTTTGATTTGGGAAACTTTTAGATCTCCCACCTGGTCAAACCAATGCCTTAAAGTATGCTCATAGGATTCGATGGTGCGCTTACTCAGACCTTCCGCGATCTTGAAAGTCAGGAAGCCATCAATGGCTTTGGATAGCAAAATGGAAGTGTGTGCGGGTTTTGAGCCCGGCGAACAGTGGTTCATTATTAAATCCTCCGATTCAAAAATGTCGGCAACCTCTGTACGCGCGGCTAACAAAAAACCAGAGTATTGCGTACTCTGGTTCCTTCTCAGTAGCGGGGAGCCGATTCGAACGACTGACCTCCGGGTTATGAGCCCGACGAGCTACCTCTGCTCTACCCCGCAATGGAAAGAATAGTATAGGACATTTAAGCGCATAAGTCAAGCCCATTATACAGGGTGGAGGGAATGGGGCTTGTCCTTTGGAAACGAACCCCATGCTTTTACTTGACAAAAAAGTAACAGACGGTATAATAGGGGCTGTTTAGATTGTTACAAAAATAACAATTTCGCTGCTGGAAACAACAAGCATAAAAGTAAAAAACAAAGTAAAAGGAAAAGATTTCTAATGAAGAATATGTTCGATTTGACAGGTAAAGTTGCAGTAGTTACCGGAGCCTCTTCTGGTCTTGGTGTTCAATATGCTAAGCTGTTGGCAGAAAACGGTGCCGATCTTGCCATTTTGGCTCGCCGTGAAAACAAGCTTGAGCAAGTCAAGAAAGAAATTCTTGCTATGGGTCGAAAATGCGAAGCTTATCAATGTGATGTTGCAAAAGAAGAAGATGTCGTTAACACATTTGCAAAAATTGAAAAAAATTTCGGCAGAATTGACATTTTAGTCAATAATGCCGGTGTGGTTTATCCCGGAAATGACACTGCAGATTGGGACAAGGTTATTGATATCAATTTGCGCGCCGTCTTCCTGACTGTCCGTGAAGCTATGAAGGGTATGGTTGAGCGTAATTATGGCAAAATCATCAACATCTCTTCCGTTGCAGGTTTGAACGGTATGGCTTATATGCCGAGTTACAACGCTTCCAAAGGTGGCGTAATTGTTTTGACTAAATCTCAGGCGATGGATGGTGCTCAACACGGTGTGACAGTCAACTGTATTTGCCCAGGCGTCTTTGAGTCCGAAATGACCGAGGAAACTTTTGGCGGTCATGTTGATGATTCGAATTGCGGTGGCACACCGATGAAACGCATTGGCCGTGAAGGCGAATTGAACGGCGCCATGCTTTATTTTGCCTCCGATGCTTCCAGCTATACCACCGGTCAAGCTTTGGCTGTTGATGGCGGTTGGACTTCTTACGTTCCCTAAATCTCGCATTAGATAAAACGAAGCCTTCGGATTTTTACTCTCCGAAGGCTTTTTTATTTGATCACTAAATCTGCAAAGCTATTTCTAATGGAAAAAGGCAAGGCTAACGCCATCTCCGCCTTCATCTTCTCCGCCTCGCTCCCAACGGGAAACGTATGGAGAGTGTAAAAGCACTTCCCGAACGGACTCGCGCAAGGCTCCGGTGCCTTTGCCATGAATTATTCGTCCAAAAGGTAAACCGGAACTAAAGGATTGTTCAAGGTAGCGATCAAGTTCATCGAGAGCATCTTCAACGCGCAAACCGCGCAAATCGAGCTCCATCTTTCCTTGTGGTGCACTTGGCAGGTTTGTTCGCCCAAGGCTTTCTTGGGGTTTTATTGGCGGTTCTTCCGATTCGGCAAGGACCATGCCGGGGCGGGTGAAATCGTAAGCGTAGAGCCTGAGTCGCAGGGAACCGGCTTGAACTTCATATTGTTCGCCGTCAATGCCGGTGATTGTCCCCTCAACTCCCAGTTTTTTGATTTTGACTTTTTGCCCAACTTGCAGAGGGCCACTTTGCCTGTGCTTTGCCTGGGGTTGTTTTCGCCGTTGGCTTTTCTTTTCAACTTGCTTTTGTTCCAACTGTTCAAGTTGGCCTTCCACTTTTTTTAGCACAACTTTGCGTTCGGGTTCGGCTTGCAGATGACGGATTGTTTTGTTCAAACTGCGAATTTGGTCGCGCAGTTCTTCCAGCTCATCTTCGGCTTGGGCATGAGCCTTTTCCAAAATATTGTCGCGTTCTTCTTCCAGGTTGTCGAGACGGCTGTCCAGCTCAGCCTCTTTCAGCTTGATTTCTTTGAGGGTTTTTTCTGACTCAGAGAAATTTTTATGAGCGAGATTGCGCTGATGGTGAATTTCTTCGAGCAAATCGTCCACCTGAAGATCGTCCGGATTGATATCCTTTCGGGCGGCTTCCAAAATTTCTTCATCCAAGCCCAACCTTTCGGCAATTGCCAGGGCGTTGGAACGGCCCGGAAGGCCGATTGTCAGGCGATAGGTTGGCATCAGCGTTTCGAGGTCGAACTCGAGGCTGGCGTTGGTAACGTGAGCCGTGCCATGCGCATAGGCTTTCAGCTCGGGGAAATGAGTGGCAATAATGCTGGTGATGCTTCTCTTTAACAAGGCATCAAGAACCGCTCTTGCCAAGGCTGAACCTTCTTGTGGGTCTGTGCCGGAACCAAGCTCATCCAACAAAACCAGCGAACGCGAATTTGCTTTTCGCAAAATGCGCACCAACTGGCTGATATGGCCCGAAAAAGTTGAAAGCGATTGTTCGATACTTTGTTCGTCGCCAATATCGGCGAAAACATCTTGAAAAACGCTGAGACTCGAGCCTTCGCGTACCGGGATTTGCATTCCGGCTTGCGCCATCAGCACCATCAAACCGATTGTCTTTAGGGTTACGGTTTTACCGCCCGTGTTCGGTCCGGTTAGAACGACGGCAAAAGTATTCTCATCCAGCTCAACATCAATGGGGACGGCTTTCGCGGGGTCTAAAAGAGGATGACGGGCACGAATAAGATGGATCCGGCTGCCGGGATGCAAAGAATCTTCACGTTTTTCGAAAGGCAGCAGTTCCGGTTCGGTTGCATTGAGGTCAAAAGCATAGCGCGCTTTCATAAAAATCAAGTCAAGCTCACCCATTGTTTCGCTGGTCTGGCTCAACTCTTCAGCCTTTTGGGCAATTTCGGCACTAAGATTGCGTAAAACTTTTAGAATCTCGTCACGCTCATCTAATTCGAGTTGACGATATTTGTTATTCCATTCAACCACAGCCAGAGGCTCGACAAAAAGGGTCGCTCCGGATGAACTTTGATCATGGATGATGGATTTAATTTGGCCCTTATGCTCCGCTTTGAGGGGAATGACGTAGCGCCCGCCTCTTTGGGTGATGAGCGCTTCCTGGAGCATTCGAGAGGTTGAGCTATCGGTCAGATAGCGGTTCATGCGATCCATCCTTCTCCCTTCTTCCTTCTCCCTTCTTTCTTTTCTCC
>CAYVOY010000151.1:0-3977 GCA_964453395.1 uncultured Anaerolineaceae bacterium | reverse complement strand
GTATCGGGGAGCATCAATACGACAATCGGTTGAATATCAGGGCGGTCCTCGAGGGGCAAGCCTTGTTTGTCATATTGTTTGTTTAATTCTTGAGTGGCAAGAGTGACAGTTTCTTCGGGGTCGACCAATGATTGTTGGCCCATAAAACGTTTGATAACGCTCAGACCTTTATGTTTCCATTTACCGTTGTCATAGCTGATGGTTCCGCCGCTTGTTACCAAAACAGGAAGCCAGAGACGGCAGGGACCCAGCAGAAGCATCGGAACAGGTGTTGAGTAGACGAAATAGGTGTAATCACTGCGAAGTTTGCCCAATGCCTGGGTTTCCAGGATTTCGTCGGGGCGGGGGGATTGACCGAAACGAGTCATGAAATACATGCTGAGACGGGTCAGGATAAAGCCAATAATAAGGGCAACCCAGGAATACATCGTCCGGTTCATATTCACTTCATCGCCAGTGGGCCAGGCAAGCACAGCGCCGCCAATTAAAACCAAGAGGCTCATAACAAAAAGCGCCATGGCAACCCTGCTGTTTCGTTTTAATAGTTTTTCGTTAATTATTTTATGCATTAAGCTTACTCCGAGGTTGTGATAGATTTCTTCAAATTTTCATGTAGCTTGGATTTTACCGCATTAACTGCTTGTTCGATAGCACTTTCGATTGCTTTTGCATCAGAACGTCCATGTCCAACAAAAACCAAGCCATCCAATCCCAAAAGCGGAGCAGAACCGACTTCGTTTGGGTCGAGCATTTTGCGGACGTTGTTAAAAGCGGGTTTGGCTAAGGCAGCTCCGATTTTGGTTCGGAGGGATGACATTAACTCAGTTTTGAGCGTCCCGAGAATTAGTTTGGAAACCGCTTCAACAGATTTGAGTAAGATGTTTCCGGTGAAGCCATCGGTGATTGCTACGTCAACTTTGCCACCGAAAAGTTCTTTTCCTTCGATGTTTCCGACAAAAGTTGGGATTTTTTCCCGCATCAGAGGACCGGCAGCTTTGGTCAGTTCATTGCCTTTGCCTTCTTCTTCGCCGTTTGAGAGCAAGCCAACGCGTGGATTAGCGATTCCCATCATCAGCCGGGAATATACAGCGGACATCTGACCAAATTGCAGGAGAAATTCGGGGCGGGCTTCGGCATTTGCACCGATATCAGCGATGACACATTTTCCGCCTTCAACCGGGAACACTGCAACAAGGCAGGGACGATCTACGCCCGGAATCATGCCAAAGGTTTTCATGCCAAAGTACATTGCCATGCCGGTATTTCCGGCAGTAACGAAAGCCTGGGCTTTGCCTTCTTTGACCAGATTCATCCCAACTTGCATCGAATTGTCTTTTTTGGCACGCGCTTCGCGAATATGGTCATGCATGTCCAGAGATTGTGAGGCATGAACGATGCTAACCTGGCTTTTGTTGCCTTCAATTTTAGTCAAACCTTCTTCGAGGGTGGCTTCGTCACCAACCAAAATGATGTTGATGTCAAATTTTTGCGAAGCAAGGATTGCGCCTTCCATTTCGGGCAGGGGGCGGTTGTCTGATCCCATCGCATCTAAAACAATTGTTATTTTCATTTCATTCTCCATTGCCCATTTGCTTGACAAAGCGGGCAGATTCGTTATAATTTGGTCTTACGTTTGCGCTGGTGCTGGAACTGGCAGACAGGCGTGGTTGAGGGCCACGTGCCGAAAGGCGTGAGGGTTCGACTCCCTCTCAGCGCATACAAAGAGGCAAGATTTCTTGCCTCTTATTGTTTAAGGAAAAGCTCGTCTCAACCAGGTTTCCGGATTTACCGGTGTTCCGTGGACATTGACTTCAAAATGTAAATGTGGCCCGTTTGAGCGTCCGGTCGAGCCAATTAAGCCAATTAACTGCTCTTTTTCGACCCTTTCGCCCTGACTAACGTTGAATTCTTTCAAATGCATATAGACCGTGTGGATTCCCATGCCGTGGTCGATAACAATCGTATTACCACGAACGATAAGCTCGGGCAAAACTGCGACGACCACACCATCTGCTGGTGCAAAAACGTCGATTCCGCGGCAATAGCCTAAATCCAAACCGGCGTGATAATAGACACGCGGATTATCGTTATAAGTGCGCCGTGAGCCAAATTTTGAGGTAATACAATCCGCATCCTGAGCGGGGGAATACCAAAGCCCATCCCAATATTGTTCAGGGGTTACAGGGTTTACATACTGTGCAAACATTTCATTTTCGGTTTTTTCTTCGGGGCTGTCAACCGTTGCCGGATCTACCGTCAAAGGCGGGTCGGTTTCATAATTTCCGGAACTAATAATGACATATTGGTCGAAACGATAGGTCTCGCCACCCTGACCGCTAAATTCCATGGTCAAGGGATAGACGCCCACATCCTGGAGGGCATGAATTCCGCCATAGCCCATTTGAAGACCATTTCCCAAATCGATAAATACCGGTTCGATATCTGCCAGAATTGCACGGACATTAACCGGCTGGTTGCTCCTGACGATGACCAAAAAGGTGTCTCCCTGAATGAGGGGCAGGTTTTCAATCACGATTTCTTGTACGCCGGGAATTGCCAGATTGCTGGGGGATTCAATCTCGGAAGGCATGAAATAAGTATCCATCGGCAGACCGCGAAGGGGGTTCTCGAGGCGGTTCATTTCGGTCAGCTTCCAGGTGTTTTGACCGGCTAAAATGGAAGCTTCAAAGAATGATTGACTCTGTTTGATAGAGGACATCGTCGCCATATTTGGTGAGTCGTCCAAATGAGTCATGATGATATCGCGGCCGATGAAAAGCTCGGAGGGGCTGGTTAGTTTGTTGGCACGAATTAAGTCTGAGGCTTGAGCCTGGCTTTTTCGGCTGAGGCTGGTCAGGCTGGAACCGAGAGGGACATATTCGGTTGTGAGTGTGCCTTTCATTCCCGGGAAAGAAGGGATTTTCAATCGATCACCGGGACGGAGCAAACTTTCTGCATTCATTCCATTGATGTTAAGCAATTCGTCTAATGTGCAATCGAAGCGAACGGCGATTCCGTAGAAAGTATCCCCTTCCAAAACGACATAATAAGGGTATGATGTTGCCTGAGCCTGAACTTTATCAAGCGGAAGGAGGGAAAACAAGAGGATAAAGGCCGAAAAAATTGCGAGTCTTCGAAGAAGCAAATTGATTTTAGACTTGGTATAATCGTTCATATCAATCGAGAATTTTACCATGTTTGAAAGGAAGGAAAACAGATGCGAATTACAACCTGGAATGTCAACGGAATTAGAGCAGTAGTCGGAAAAAACGGTTTTGACTGGATAGATGAGGTTAAACCTGATATTTTGGGCTTGCAAGAAATTAAGGCAAAACCGGAACAGGTTCCTCAGTTGATGACGGAACATCCCGATTACCGCAGCTTTTGGCATTCTGCCGAACGACCGGGATATAGCGGGACGGCTGTATTGTATAAACCTGAACCGCTTTCAATTCAAACCGGACTAGATATGGACGAATTTGACCATGAAGGCCGGACGATTCGAATGGAGTACCCGGATTTCTTCCTCTATAACATTTATTTTCCAAATGGCGGGCAAGAAAATAAACGGGTTCCTTTTAAGTTGGGCTTTTATGCCCGTTTGCTGGAGCTTTGCGATGCTCACCATGCCAGGGGAGAAAACGTCATCATTACCGGTGATTTTAACACCGCACATAATGAAATTGACCTGGCTAATCCGAAGTCGAATCAGAAAAACACCGGCTTTTTACCGGAAGAGCGGGTTTGGATTGACAAATATTTGGAGCATAACTTTGTGGACGCTTACCGAACGCTCTACCCTGAGACAGTTGGCTATACCTGGTGGAATTATCGCACCGGTGCACGAGCTCGCAACGTTGGCTGGCGCTTGGATTATTTTTTGGTCAGCTCGCAATTGATGCCGAGAGTTGAAGCGGTTGAGATTCATGATGATGTCATGGGTTCGGACCATTGCCCGGTGAGCCTTTTAATCAGGT
>CAYVOY010000150.1:1965-3992 GCA_964453395.1 uncultured Anaerolineaceae bacterium | reverse complement strand
ATAGACGAAACTAAAACCACCCCCTTCAGCTTCCGCTCAAAGGAGGTGGCGTAGTTTAAAACTTTTGTTTTACTTAAACAAGGTTGACAGCAATAGATTTATCAAATACTCAACCAAATTAATAGCAATCATGGCAACTACCGGTGAGAAATCTATTCCATTAATCGGTTTTATAAATTTGCGGAAAGGTTCCAGCATTGGATCGGCTATCCTTGCAATCCCAATTCGCAATGGTTTGTCGGGAGCCATAAACATTGACAAAATCACATGCAGGAAAATTACAAATATAGCCGCACGGGCAAAAATTTGAATAAATAAACTTACGTATTCCATCTTATCTCATTTCTAATAATTTCTGGGACCCAACAAAACTTCGCCAAGGCGTAGAATTGTTGCGCCTTCTTCAATCGCAACCGCAAAATCATGGGATGTCCCGGCTGAAATTTGTTTCAAGTCCGAAGTTTCAATTTGCTTGTTCAAGAAATCCTGAGTTTGCTTTAATCTTTGAAAATAAGGTCTGCTTTTTTCGGGGTCTTCAAAGAGCGGAGGCATCCCCATCAAACCGACTAATTTCAAACCTTCCATCTGCTGAACCTCTTCGGCAAGCTTTGTTAATTCCACCAGATCCTGCTCAGTTTCAATCGGCAAACCACTTTTGGTCTCTTCATTTCCAAGGTTGACCTCTAAAAAGACTTCCAAAGCGGGCATTTCGGTCGGCCGATTTGCGCTGAGCAAACGCGCCAATTTTAATGAATCAAGCGAGTGGAGTGTATGAAAGTGCGCCGCGACATCTTTGGCTTTGCGACTTTGCACATGCCCAACCATATCCCAGCGAATATCGTCCACTTCGGCAAAATCTTCCATTTTTTCCAAAGCTTCCTGGAGATAACTTTCGCCAAAATTCTTTAGACCACAATTGTAAGCCGCTGCCATTACCTCAAGTTCCTGATGTTTTGTGATTGCCAAAATTGTGATATCTTCAGCCGTCCTGCCGCTCTTGAGAACTGCCTGGCTAATAATTTGCCTTATTTCGGCTAAATTTGCCTGGATATGTTCTTCAGCATCAAGAACTTCCTGCTGATGGTCATGTTCAATATCGTCAAATTCGTGCTCTTCCATTTGATCCTTTCGCTGTCAGGCTAATGGCAACCGAAAAACGTCCGGTCAGCCCTTTTTCCTTCCGATAAGAATACCATTCGTTTAGATTTTCAGCAGTACAAATTTGAGATTGCTCAATAAATTGCAAGCCGGCTTTGCGCAAGCTCCACTCATTCGCTCCCCACAAATCCAAAAAAGAGCCATCCGCTGTATCAGCAATAAAATCAGCCGCTTTTTCGCCCCATTTTTTATAAAACTTTTCGCGAACTTCCCCTCCAATTTGATAACAATGCCCACAAATCGATGGCCCAATTCCGGCTCGGATATCTGCCGGGTCACAGCCATATTCTTTCACCGCCGCCTCAATCGCAGTCTTTCCGGCTTCGATTAAAGTCCCTTGCCAACCGGCATGAACCAAGCCCACAACCCTCCGCTTCGGGTCAAAAAGCATAATCGGAACACAATCAGCGAAACGCATCACCAGTGTAACCTCAGGGTTCTGGGTAAAAATCGCGTCCCCCGGTTGATGTTTCTGACTCTCCGGACGAGGCAAGTCACTAAAATGAACGGTGTCGCCATGGACTTGCCAAACGTCAAAGCGACTTTCAAATGGCATCCCAAAATGATCAAACAAGATTTGATGGTTTCTTAAAACATTCTCCGGCTTATCGCCGACTGTCCCGCCCAAATTCAAAGAGCTGTAATGCCCTTCCGAAACACCACCGATTCGTGTATAAATCGCATGGTTCACCAATTCGGGGTCAAAACTTTCAAAATGATAGCTTACAAGGCCTTTTTCTTCTTTGCGAATCATATCAGTCTGCCTTCTTCTCGTTCACGATTTCGTCAATCGATGGAATTCCAAACCAAGCCGTAAACCAGCCAAACATAAGCCCGGTCAAAACGCGCAAAAACGGCGTGCTTTCGCG
>CAYVOY010000150.1:0-1865 GCA_964453395.1 uncultured Anaerolineaceae bacterium | reverse complement strand
ATGATTGCCAGATAATGCTTCCTTAACCAAACAGAGAGCCTCTTGCTCAGGCTCTCCTTTTCATTATTAACCAAATTTCGATCGTCAGAAGCTGTCATCTCTGACAACTAACTTTCAATAACTTCAACGTATGTAGAATTTGCTGCGCCCTGAACGGTCAACTCGCCCGGCAATAATCCAACCTGAGGATTAATCCAACGATAGACCCATTTTGCATCATGAGGCAAGCAGTTTACACAACCATGCGAAAGCGCTACGCCATAGTTATTATGCCAGTACACGGCATGGATTGCCTGTCCCTGAGGATGGAAAAGCGTTGTCCAGGCAATTCCGGGAGAATCATATTCCGAAACGCCACCGGCGCTCATATGCAAAGAAACCATTTTTCGCCAGACCGGTGTCTTACCCGGAGGGGTCAGCCATTCGCCATCGCGCTTATAACCGGTTGAGACTTCCGCAAAATAGACCTCTTGCTTGCCCTCAAAACATTGCATGGTCTGCTTCTCTAAGTTAATCAAAACGCTCTTATCACCGACATCAGGATGAATTGGCGCAAGCTCTTCAGCAGTTACAGGGCGACATGCCCGGGCATCCACCCAATAGTAATCGGGCAAAGCTCCATATTTTTCAGAAAGCAAATATTCGGTCCGACCATTATTCATGCGGATATCCGAAGCCCAATATACCTGAGCATAGTAAAGTTTCGCTTGATAATCCGAATCACGAATCCAGGAAGAAGCCTGACTCCAGGCTTTGGTTAACTCAAATTCGACCTTGGGAACGGTAATTTCAACCCACATCCCAGGGTTTCCCTGATCATCCAATGGCAAGCTCATCAAAGGCTCGTTGGGTAAATATTTCACCGGTTGAACGTTTGGCGAATAAATATAGCCATCCGGTGTTTCATACCATTTCTGATTATATCGGTTGTAATCCAAAACATTCGCAACGACTTCACGCTTAATTTCAAAAACATCGTCACGCCAAACACGGGAAGTGGTGGTGGTATTTATGTTTGGTTCGGCTTTCAGGTCGATAAAAGAGCGATACTCGCCCATCGCAACTCTGCCGAGGTTTGCACCGGGGGTCCATATTTCTTGCATGGCAGGAGCCGCGCTAACTCTGTCCAGCGGCAATAAAAGCGCACCGGCAGCCAAGCCGCTCAATTTCAAAAAATCACGTCTACTGATATTATTTTTCAAGTCCATAGTCTTATTATACAAAGCCTCTCAAAAAGCCCAAAATTCAGTAAAGGCTTCAACTTAATCCCAGGAGCTATTTCGTCGGGAGGTCTCTCGTTCAACATCCCGTTCTTTAATTGCGTCCCGTTTATCATATTGCTTCTTACCTTTGGCAAGTCCAATCTCGAGTTTAGCCTTTCCATCTTTCAAGTAAACCCTGATTGGCACAATCGTCATTCCTTTAATTCGCACTTCGTCGAAAATTTTGCGAATTTGTTTTTTATGCATCAAAAGTTTTCGGTCTCGTTTAGGGTCGTGCTGATAAGCGCTGGCATTTTCATAGGGAGCGATATGCGCGCCAACCAGCCAAATTTCCTCGCCATTCGTTCGCACATAAGCTTCTTGCAAAGAAATTTGCCCATTCCGCACCGATTTTATCTCCGTACCTTTGAGAACCAAACCGGCTTCAAAAGTTTCGAGAATAAAAAACTCAAAACGCGCTTTCTTATTCGTTGATACTACTTTTATATCCATAGCCTTCATTTTAACATATTCGGCTTGACAGTTTGCCCTTAGCAGTATGCAGATTTTTGCAAACAAATTAATCTATACCGACCCCATGCCCCCTATTTCCCTTTTTTGTATAACATTTGACTTATTGGGAACTTTTTGACAAATTAATAC
>CAYVOY010000149.1:0-4017 GCA_964453395.1 uncultured Anaerolineaceae bacterium | reverse complement strand
GTCAAACGTCGGCGGTCAGAGTCGAGCCCTGACCGTACAAGTTTGCTTTACTTTCAAATCTTGGTTTTAGATAATTAATATTTTACCGTACGGACAGGTCCAAATCACGAATGCACAATAATCCGTAACATTGCCAGACCTGCCCAGCGCAACAACCGCTCAATTATGCACAGCTTTGACGAATTGGGAAAGCTCACAAACCTTTCACCCCAAACTCTCCAGTACCGTTTGGTTTTTCGGTATATATCAATTATATATGAGCAATTAATAGATTTCGCGAAAAATTATTATCCTTTTTTATGTAAAACCCTCTTAACCGCTTCTTCATAGCTTTCACCTTCATGGATTAAATTCATTCCATGATCGGCCGGATTGAAACCTTCGGAGAAAATGGTGCTATTAACTCCTTCTGTGTAAAAAGCATTCCATGGGTAAGTGATCTCACCGAAACGGTCAGAATCGATCAAAAGGTCATCATAAAACTTTGCCTCTCGCAAATCAGCACCGCTCAAATTCGCCTGCCACAAGTTCGCCTCACATAAATTCGCCAAGTATAAGTTTACCCCACTCAAATTCGCCCATTTTAAATCTGCCCCACTAAAATTTGCTTCTTCCAAATCCGCCCCACTAAAATTCGCACGACATAAGTTTGCCCCACTAAAATTCGCCGACCACGACCTCGCCCCACTAAAATTCGCCAACAGCAAGTTTGCCCCACTTAAATCCGCCTCTCCCAAGTGTACCCCACTCAAATTCGCTCTACTTAGCAAAGCCCCTCTCAAATTCGCACCATCTAATCTTGCCCCATCCAAATTCGCCCATTGAAAATTTACTCCACTCAAATTCGCAAAATTCAAGTTTGCCCCAGTCAAATTCGTATCATGCAAATTTACACCTTTCAAAGAGCCATCTTCCAACCATCCTTGCTGTCTGAGTTGCCGAGCAGCTTCAACTGCAAAGCCATTATCCGGGCTGCCCATTTGAAGGATCAAGCGTTTCTTTTCTTCCTGAATCTGAGCGGCTTGACTGGCATTCCCAATCAACAATGTGGCGATTCCTGCCCCAATCAATTCAGCACGGAATTCAATAAGGAAGCCCACTGTGGGTTGCATTAAGAAACTATAAATTCCATAAATAAGTAATAAAACCGCAATGGCGTCATCCCAACCATAGAATGTTTTCAAAGTTTTACTCTGTTTTGAAATAGTTTTAATCGTCGATTTAAAAAAGCAGGTCAAAGTAATGCCACTAGAAAGCAAGAAGGCCAGAATTTTATAAAAGATTGGAATTGAGCTAAGGAAATTAATAGAACTAAAAACTAAGATAGGAGAGCAAGCAATACCTCCTAAGAGGATGATTATGCAAATCCCGATTGCGGTTTTGTTTTTGGCGAAAAACCTCTCCCATTTTTTCGAAAATGTTTCACGAATGCGCTCAAAAAAGGATTTCTTTGATTCTTCTTTTTTAACCGTCATTATCATCCCTCATATTTTTCAATAAAAAAACAGAGGATTGAAGACTCAAACCTCTGTTTTGATTTTAAAGATTACAACAGCAAATTTAGCTGAGGTCTCGCGCTTCTAATAACAACCGGGCAAGCGGTTGAAGGTCAAAAAGCACCACCAGGACGCAGGCATGAAGGTCAAGACCAAGGCAATAATGATAAAGATAATCACTGCAATTATCAGGCAATTGGCAAACCAAGACCTGCGCGGTTTGTCATCACGACTGGGTTGGGCCGCTATCGGACGCTGGGGTCGCGGTTGTTCAACGCTTTGGTAAACCGGCTCGGGTTTGGTTTGTTCGGCTTCTTCTACCGCTGAATGAGCGCTATAGGTAGGCACTTCTTGGGCATAATTTTGGGCTTGCTCCCATTCAAAGCTCATCGCAGTATTTTCTGCCAGGGTAATCAAATCGCCATTTGCCAGCCGTTTGGGCGCGCTCAGACGGACGCCATTGAGGAAGGTTCCGTTAGTGGAACCGAGGTCTTCAATATAAACGCCATCTGTCTTGACGATAAAACGAGCGTGGCGGCGAGAAATTTCCGGATCGGGTACGGCAATATCGCTGGACATGTCACGACCAATGCTGACTTCGGCTTTGTCGAGATAGAAGCTGGAGCCGGGGATAGGACCGGAGCGCATTACAATTTGGGGTTTGGTTTCAGCCATGATTTCTCCTGAATAACTTGCTCATAATAATTGTTTGTTTTTGTAATTTTACCGCAGGCTGAGGAAATGTGGGTTTTTGTATGGTTTATTAGATTGAAGACAATAGTTTATTCTATATTGGGAATTGTTAATGGTTTTAATGTCCAGCTCATAGCGGACGAAAGGGCCAAGGGCTAAGGGCTAAGGGCTAAGGGCTAAGAACTAATTTTCAATCAGGTCGACAGATAATTATTCTCAAAAGAGTCTTTCATTTGGTTAATTCCTTTTTCCTGCTCCCCGCTCCCTGTATTTTTCGGTTGACGTATGGGCAAAATACTGCTATTATCTCTCTACCTATGGCTCCCAAAGAAAAGACAAGTTGGTGGAAACGCTTGATTTCCAAACTCAAGCTCGAATCACGCTGGCTGGCTCCGGGCACTGGCTATAAACGCTGGTTGCTTCTGACCATTTTTGGCGCAATGCTGATTGGTTTGGGCTTGGCGGTTGTCATTCTCGATTATTATCGCTCAACCACCAGCGAATTTCTCACCCCTATTCTCGCCTTTCTTTCATTGCGCTTTTTGGATCGTCCAATTCGCTTCTTGCTTTTCGGCGGTTTGGGTTTAATCATGATTATCGTGGGCATTTGGGGTGCCAACCGTTCCCTTTTACGTCCTTTCGAATCCAGTGGAAAACCCGTCTGGGACACCCTGCAAAATTTCCGCCAGCGTGAAAAAGGCGTCAAGGTGGTTGTGATTGGCGGTGGGCATGGCTTGGCGGCTCTTTTACGCGGCATCAAAGCCTATACGCATAACATTACCGCCATTGTTACCGTTGCCGATGACGGCGGCTCTTCCGGTGAATTGCGCCGCGATTTAGGCGTGCTCCCTCCCGGTGACATCCGCAACTGTTTGGCAGCGCTCAGCAGCGATGAAGCTTTGCTGTCTCAAGTCTTTCAATATCGCTTTCACACCGGCTCCGGGCTGGAAGGCCATTCGCTTGGCAATTTGCTCATCACAGCAATGAGCGAAATCACCGGCTCTTTTGAAGACGCCGTTGCCGAATCCGGTCGGGTTTTAGCCATATATGGGCGGGTTTTGCCCTCAACTCTGGCGCAGGTCGAATTAGTGGGCGAGCTGCAAGAAAATCCAAAGTCGAAACCAATCATCGTTCATGGTGAATCCGAAATTACCGAAACAGCCGGCAGAGTCAACAAGGTTTGGCTCAATCCGGAAGGCATTTTGGCATATCCGCCAACAATTCAGGCAATCCTCAACGCCGACCTGATCATCATCGGTCCCGGCAGCCTCTACACCAGCCTTTTGCCAAATTTACTGGTCAAAGACCTGACCGATGCAATTATCGCCAGCAAAGCCGAGACCTATTATGTCTGCAATGTTGCCACTCAAAAGGGCGAAACCGATGGTTTCAACGCCTCCGACCATGTCAAAGTGATTGAAGATCATCTCCACAAGCGTATCTTTAACCTCATTTTATGTAATCGCAATTACAAAGGCGATCTTGGCGATAACGCCGAATGGGTGGTTGGCGACAAAAAATTGCATGAAGATTATCGCGTTTACGAGGCTGATTTAATTGATGACCTCTATCCCTGGCGCCACAGTTCCAAAAAACTGGCAAAAACAATCATAAATTTGTACGAAGAACGTACCGGTCCTTTGGAATAATTTCGCTTTCCATACATCCCTGGCTCTCTTCCTCGAGATTTATACACATTAATAGAAATTCCACACGCTTTTGACTATAATGAAGTAGATATTTGAAAATTTATCGAGTCTGTTTACCTGCAAAAGGTAGTAAATTTAACATTAGTAATGGAGAAAGTTATGAAAACTAAAGTTGGTAT
>CAYVOY010000148.1:0-4036 GCA_964453395.1 uncultured Anaerolineaceae bacterium | reverse complement strand
TGCTTTTGGAAGAGTGGGAAGCCTTGCGCCTGGTCGATTACCTCGGCGTTGAGCAAAGCGCAGCCGCAGAGTCGATGAATATTTCCCGTCAAAGCGTCCAAATGTTATTGGCATCCGCCCGCAGCAAAATTGCCCGGGCAATTGTTGAAGGGCAGTCCTTGCAAATTCAAGCCGCTCCAAAGATAAATTTTAGCAAAATTTTTGCAAAGCAAAGGAATTTAAAAATGAAGATAGCAGTAACTTGTCAAGACAAGCAGGTTTTCCCCCATTTCGGTCGCACGCCCGAGTTTTATATTGTTAATGCTGAAGATGGCAAAATCATCTCCGAGCAATTTCTTGCCGCCCCTGCTCAAGGGCACGGCGCTTTAGTCGGCTTCTTAGCCGATCAGGGCGTTGATTGCCTGATTTGCGGTGGCATTGGCGGCGGAGCGGTCAACAGTTTCCGCGCTGTCGGCATTCAGATTTACGCCGGGGCTTCCGGTGATGTCAAAGAACAGGCGCTATCCCTCCTCAGCGGACAACTGCCCGAGCAAGGTGAAGCCAATTGCGACCATCATGGCGAGGGACATCATCACGAGCATGGCGAAGGCGGCTGTGGACACCATCATCATGACCACGGTGACAGCGGCTGCGGACACAATCACTAGACTTAAAAGCAAGGGCAAGGCATATTTTTCGCCTTGCCCTTTTTATTTAAATATATCTCGTTTGAATTATTGCTTGAATCCCCTTGCTTCAGATAATCTCATCACCTTATCTACCTGGTAGAGGCAATTGTCGGAAAGAATCACACCTGCGGTGTTCTCAACATTAACATAGCTACCGCCCCAATGATAACCATACATTACGATTTCACCACTTGATCGGAGCCAATAGCGAGAGATTGTAAAGGTGGTGTTTCCAATTTTTTGATCAGTAGAAGTCACACCAATAATTTCGCCATTATAGCCATGCCCCCATTGAGAATGTATTATGCAAGTTTCTTCGCTATTAAGTTTAAGACGTTGTCCAGGATTTCCATCTGCTTTTTGCCAAATATCCGGGTCGTAACTAAGATAATAGCCAGGTTCAAATTCGACTGTGGCGACATCCGTTATACTCTCATCAACAACCGGAACCTCCGCCGTAGGATTAATATTTACTGACTCATCAATTCCGAAATTGTTTGCTTCAGATTGTCGAATGACTTCCCAAGCCTCGTTTAAACAAACTTCTGGATTATCTCCACCTAAAAGAATTAATCCATATCTTTTATCCCATTCAATTTGCTGGAAATAGATTTGGTCATAATCATCTAAATCATTCATGGCGATAAAGGTTGTTTTTCCAACCAATTTTTCTTCCCGTGAAATCCGCCGCCCTATACCATCAATCGCGAAAGGTCTATGGATTTTACAATTGGGAATAGACGTTGAGCTCAAGTGTTCATGAAGGAAGTCGTCGTAGTCCTCATGCCAGATTGCAGAATTAAATGTTAATTCCAGATATTCCGCTTGGATTGTCTCAGACCCATTAATATACATGGTTTTAAATTCATTTTTCTTATTATTGCCTACTTTTGTAATCACCATCTCATCACTGATATCCCCAATCAAAATGCCCGGAAGTGAGCCAAAGGGGAAGGGGTTTTCCTTATCAACCGGTGCTCCTGTGCCCTCGATTTTCTCGTCAACAAAAAAGTGACCGACGCTTCCAGTCTTTGCCCCCTTGAGATATGCCGGACCTTCTTCATAGGTCTCAGCCTGATCCCAAAACCAGGATACTATTTTTCCATTTGGTAATCTATAGCGATATTCCCAAGCTCCTTTTACAAAATCCCCTGATTCGTCCTTTATCCTGTAAAAACCAAGTGGCTCAGCTTGATCGAGCGTTTGGCTGATTCTTTTCATATGCACTTTGGCATAATCGCTCATCGCAAAAGTTTCTCCGCCTGAAACCGGAGCATAAACAAACCAAATCACCGTTTGAACTTCGGGGAAGGAAAGCAAGGTCGCAAAACTCCTAGCCATAATCGCAACCTCCAACCACTCGTTCGAAATGCCCATTTTTTTGTTTAAATTGTAAAGCGACTTATTTTCCACCCCCATTTCCGTAACATAAATTTTCACGTCGCGTTTGGCATAAAACTGAACATCCTCAATAAAATCATTCATATAGTTTGCCAAATTCATCCTCTTTAGATTATCGACCGTCCTCATTTCTTTTGGACTTTCCGGTAAGTAATCCCCCCAATAGGGATGAATCGCAACCGCATCATAACTCTCGGCGGCACTAGTTAGTGACAGAGCTTTCATAAAAGTCGAAGGGGGATAACCTCCGTCAAATTCGGTATCAGCAATCAATCCGCCGACAATTACTACATCATTGATATTGTGTTTTTTTATGATTTTATAGGCGATATCCAACATTTCAGCATAAATATCCACCCGAACACTTTTATCCTGTTTGCGAACCTTATTCCAGAAAAACAACCTGTTTTGTTCATTGCCAATTTCCCAATGGTCAATGCTATTTCCGAACTGATCTACTACTACTTGAACATATTTTCGCCATAATTCGAAAAAGGCCGTATCATCACCAACCTCATAAAAAGCCGGGTTCGGTCCATATGTCAATAAGCCGATGATGTGTAAATTGTTCGCACGAGCTTTTGCAACTTTTTCTTTAAAGCCATTGTCCCACACTTCGTGATGGCTCGTTGTTTCCTGGATTTCTTCTATTGGGAATTCTAAACGGACAAAGCTGACACCGGTTGAGGCAATCCCTTGCATAGCTGAACCTATGTCTGGATAACCTTCTGAGCTAAAGGCAATTCCGGTACGTCCAGGAGAAGAACTTCTTGTAACCGGGAGGAGTGAATCGGATGGTTCGTTTTTTTCGTCAGGTTTAGGATCTTCCGGAATTGCTGTGGAAATCAGATTATTCAGTGGTTGCGTGACAACCTTTTCATAGATTGAATCGCAGGCGGTTAAAAAGATTGTGCAAATTAACAATATGGATATAAATTTATTCAGACGACTCATATTTACCTCCGAAAACCCTTTTGTTGAAATTATAAATCAATACTTCATTTCATGTTAAGCTTGACAGGCTGATCAGTACTCCTCAAAAGGACACTATTCTCATCTACTAAACATATTTGTGGCTTGCTGCGAGCTCATTGGCTCTCATTCGCAAAAGTGTAGCAATCCTCCTTGCCTACATTTGAGTGCTCAAAAATTTGACTATTTCGAAATCGTTTACAATTAATTCTCTCATTGTCCACTCGATCTATTAGTGAAAGGAAAGAATGATGAAAGCAAAAACATTTCTATTAGGGCTCTTGACGATAACGCTTTTGCTCGTCTCTTGCGTACCGCTTGAAACCCCACCTGAGGATAACTCTCAAAATTCAAGCTATCCTCCTCAAATCGACTCTGAAGAAGTCCCTGAGACAACTCAAATTGGTGATTTGACCATGGAAGTCTATCAGCTCAAAATATGGAAACCCGGAATGGAAGAGGGCGCGTTTGATACCACCATCGGCTCTTCCGAAGAAATATTGAAAAGGCGTGATGCCTGGCGTGAGAAGCTCCGCCTTGAGGATAAGCCGCTTTTAAACGGCGAAGAACTGCATGTCTTTGAGCAATTTGATGATAATAAGGCTACGGTTATTGTTCAATTAGCTGGAAAAGAAGTGTTGAATATTGATTGTGGCGAAATCAGCCCAATCAACAACCTTCGCGGAAAATGGGTTTCCGGCGATGACTGGTATGTCGAAATTGCCCATGTTGAAACCGGAGCTGAAGAGCAATTTTCAAAAGGCGACATCTACAAAAACGGCAAATCGCTCAACGAAGACAAAGGCTATGAAGAAAGTTTCGACTTCCAAATTCTGAATGGCGAGCCCTTTTACTTCTTCTCCAAGGACGGGAAAATCGGCTTTAGCTATGCCGGCTCGGAAACCAAACTCGATTTTGACGGTGTTTCACACCATCTCTGCTGCAGCGATGCTGCCAACAACCCCCGCCACTACCCAAATATGGTCAGTTTCAAT
>CAYVOY010000147.1:0-4039 GCA_964453395.1 uncultured Anaerolineaceae bacterium | reverse complement strand
AAACATTTCTTTTCCTCGTTGAAAACTGATTGTTTCAGCAAAATGAGAAACTCAGATTTTAATACGATTAAGCATTGAAACCCGTAGGCGAAAATGACTTTTCCTCTTTGCTTCAAACGCTCTAATCTTCGCAAAACCTTACCATAACTATAAGCTTTGTTATAATATTCACAGAGGTGCGATTATGAAATGGTTAAGCGTTGGACAAATGGCGAAGTTGAATCAGGTTTCCGAACAGACTTTGCGGCTTTATGACAAAGAGGGTTTACTTGTCCCTTGTCATCGCGGCGGAGATAATAATTATCGCTATTACGACATTAAACAAGGTGCCATTTTGGATATGATTCAATATATGAAATCTCTCGGGATGAAGCTGAAAGAAATTAAATTTCATCTGGATAATAAAGATATTGGCTATCTCGACACAATCCTTCATCAAAGACAAATTCAGATCGAAGAAGAAATAAAAGAGCTGAAATTTCAGCGCCGGGCGGTGGAACGGACAATTGAGAGCTTCGAACGCTATCGGGCTGCCCCATCGGACGGAACGATTGTGATGGAATATATCGGCAAAAGGCAGATGTATTTAGTCGACACGGATATCAATTTTTACGACCAGGGGATCGAAGTTTACGAGGAAAACCTGCGCACATTACGAAATCGCCTCGCGCAAGACAAGCTGCCACAAATCTATTTTTCGAATGCCGGCAGCATTTTGCGTGAAAAGAACCTCCTCGAACGCAATTTTTATTCAACCGAAGTCTTTGTTTTCGTTGACCGCGAATTTGTTTCAGAGGAACTGATCACGACAATTCCAGCCAGCACCTATCTCTGCATTTATTGCGATAATTTTTATAAAGAGAAAGAGGCGGCTGAGCTCCTTCTGGACAAAATTGAAGAAGAAGGTTACACGATTTGCGGCGATTACATTTGCGAAACTGTGGCAGAACTGCCGGTAATTGGAAGCGGCGAACGCGGGATGTATCTCCGTTTACAAATTCCGATCAAATTTGAATTAAGCAATTTGTGAATATTTTGTCAAATCACTTGACATTATAGCAACTATAGCCCTTATACTATTAAAGTAAAGAGGACAATCTGTCCCAGTCAACATAGATATAGTAGAAAGGACTGTTTTATGAATCGCGAGAAAATTAGAGTTGTTCAATATGGTTGCGGCAAAATGGCGAAATACACTTTGCGCTACCTATATGAAAAAGGCGCAGAAATTGTAGGCGCCATCGATGTCAACCCCGATATCGTTGGTATGGATGTCGGAGATTTTGCCGAATTAGGCGTTCAGCTTGGTGTAAAAATCAGCAGTGACGCTGACGCTGTTTTGGATAGCTGCGATCCTGATGTCGCAATTTTGACATTATTCAGCTTTATGGACGATGTCTACCCCCACTTTGAGCGCTGTGCCAGCCGCGGCATCAACGTAGTAACCACCTGTGAAGAAGCCATCTATCCCTGGACAACCGCTTCTGCCATCACCAATAAACTCGATAAATTAGCCAAAGAAAATGGCTGCACGATTGTTGGTTCCGGTATGCAAGATATTTTCTGGATTAACATGATCGGTGCTGTTGCCGGTGGTGTTGAGCGTATCGATAGAATCGAAGGCGCAGTCAGCTATAACGTTGAGGATTATGGTTTGGCTTTGGCTGAAGCCCACGGTGTTGGCTTGACCCCCGAAGAATTTGAAGAAAAAATTGCCCATCCCGAAGTTTTGGAACCCTCTTATGTTTGGAATTCCAACGAAGCGCTCTGCAATAAAATGGGCTGGACGATCAAATCCCAAACCCAGAAATGCGTGCCCTACTTCCACGAGACCGACCTCTATTCCGAGACTATGGGCAGAATAATCCCCAAGGGCCAGTGCATAGGCATGAGCGCGGTTGTAACCACCGAAACCTTCCAGGGTCCGGTAATCGAAACTCAATGTATCGGTAAAGTTTATGGCCCCGATGACGGCGATATGTGTGATTGGAAGATTATCGGCGAACCCGATACCACTTTCTTTGTCCAAAAACCCGCCACGGTCGAACATACCTGTGCAACAATTGTCAATCGCATTCCGACAATCCTGAATGCCCCGACTGGTTATATTACCGTTGAAAAACTCGAACCGGTTGAATATCTCTCCTATCCAATGCATCTTTCGCTGGATTAGAGTCAGAAACTGACACAGATAACCGCCCGCAGTAACTAAACAATCCGCGGGCGGTTTTTTTTGTTGAAAACAGAGTAACCAATAGCAAAGACCAGCCTCTATCTCCCCTGGCTCATTCCCAAAAACCTTATATTTTTAACGCAGCGCTAATCGTAAACTATACTATAATAAATTATGAGAAGAGAAGAAAAACCACAAGTCGCATCGGTGGAGGTGAAGCTGTGTCAAGAGCTCTAAAAGCATTTCTTATCGCCGCAGTAGTTATAATGCTCCTGTATGGAGTTTATTTTGCCTTCGGAAGACCTTCAATCCCTCTCCCTGCAATTCGCTATCCCGTCCCGGCAGGTCAAGCCATTCATAAAATCATCCAGGGAACCGACAATAACGAAATTCGGCTGACGCTTGATACCAAAGGCAAGCTTCAACTCCTTGACGCCGATTCTGAATTCCTGAAAATTGACTACACTCCGGAAACTCTGGCAAACACAATCGACCTCGCCATGCGCTTTACCCCCGGCGACACCGAAGCGGCCTATGAACAATTTGTTGACCGCTATCCAATCTATCCAAAACTGATCGATTATGTCAGCAATTTATTTTTCCGCTATTTGCCTTTGCGCATCAGCGTAATTTTAACTGCCAAGCCATGAGAATGGCATTTGAATAACTAAAAGGAGACAAAATATCATCATGAAAAAACACAGATTCCTCAAATTCATCATCGCACTGGTAATGGTTTTTGGCATCACCTTAATGCAACACACCCCGGCTGCCATTGCCGATGTACCTCTGGACGGTGCTGGCACTAACACCATTCACATTGACGCCACCTACGACCCGGCATCCCGAACCTATAGCATTGCCGGAATGTCTTTCGAACAGTTGCAGGCAATGAATCTGCCACAATTTGATGACAGCACCTGGAACCTCCTCGGGCTCTTTGATGAGCTCAGCGTCAAAATCATCGGCAATGAAATTCAGGTTTTCACTAACGAAACCAAATTGGTGAGCATGGCTTTCGACGAAAACGCCCGCATCTTCATCTATGACATCGTCAATGTCTTCTTGGAAGGAAGCCGAATTGACCGGACCCGGGCAGAAAAATGGCTGGATCAGGCTGATATTGAAATCAGTCTCCGGAGAAGCAAAGAGTTGAGTTCACCGATTGATATTGATTTATCGACATTGGTTCAGCTGAAAGTGAACGAAAATGGAGCACTGAGCATTGAAGGTTTGCCGACCGGAATGGCGCTTCAACCAGAAATCCTTGAGATGCTGAAAAGCGCAAATATCGAAAACGCCAAAATTTGCTGGAACAAAGGCGTGATTAATGGCGAAGTCAACGGTGCACAAGTGCCCCAAATCACTATCTATCAGGATGGTTGGGCGATTATCAACCAAGCGCTTGATCTGAGCGTTGGAGATATCAGCACTTTGTTTGATTCTGGCTTTGGACTTGGACTCGTGCTTGGCGACGGCGCTCCGGTTGCCGGTGAATGTCTGCCGTAGTGCGGCATTAGCACAAGACTTAGTAATATTACAGTCTCCTCTACCTTGGTTTATGACCGGCTGGTTAAAATTAATCAGCCGGTTTTTTTATCAGGTAGCAAGAAACAAGGCTTATGCTAACAAAATCTGTATGAGTGAAATATATCACCGTCTGAGAGGCTTCATCTGATTAAATATTGGCGCAATAAAAATGTAGGGCAAACTTGAAATGTTTAAGCCTTGAGGGCTTTTTGCCTTATTCCATCTTTTTTGTTTCAGAATTTGTGGTGAAATATGCGTTTTGTAGGGCGAACTTGAAGATGTTTAAGCCTTGAGGGATTTTAAGCGCAATCCCATCTTCAAGTCGCCGTCGTGAGC
>CAYVOY010000146.1:0-4048 GCA_964453395.1 uncultured Anaerolineaceae bacterium | reverse complement strand
AAGCAAAAGGCAATAAGCCCATTCAATCACGCCCTACACGAACGCAATGCTAAACAATCAAAAAGCCTAAAACCCATTCAATCACGCCCAATTCGAAAAGTTTCTTAATGGCGGATTGAATGGGCGTAACGCTTAATAATCAAAAAGCCTAAAGCCCATTCAAGCTCGCCCTACGTGAACCGATTCACGAACCTATAGTCACGAGCCTCACGCATATTCAAGCACACCCTATATGAGGCGTTTTGCAAACTTAATTTAAGCTTTATCTCATTTACCATAAGCTATAATTTCAATATGCAAGCAGCAGTTTTTATCAAAGATTTCATCGAAGGTTTTAAGCCTGACCCGGGCAAGCCGATTGTGCTTGCGGTTTCGGGTGGGGCGGACAGTCTTTGTTTGTTGCATCTTCTAAAAGAATCGGGATTAAACATCATCCCAGCACATTTTGACCACCAATTGCGCGAAGTTTCTTCCCAACAGGCGGCTCAATTGCTTGAGCTTTTGGCTGAATGGGGTTTTCAATGCAAACTTGGCAGGCAAGATGTCGGGCTCTTTGCAAAAACCAACAAAATGGGAATTGAAGAAGCCGCCAGAGTTTGTCGATACAGCTTCTTAATGGCTCTTGCTGAAAAACATCGGGCGCAGGCAGTGCTCACGGCTCACCATCAGGATGACCAGGTCGAAACTGTTCTGATGCATTTTTTACGGGGCAGCGGGCTGATTGGGCTGAGTGGTATTCGTCCGGTGGAAATTTTGAGGCAATTTTCAGAGACTATCCCTCTCTGGCGACCGATGCTCAAGATCCCCAAAGAGGAAATTCTGGCTTATTGTGCTGAACAAGGAATTCTAGCGCTTGAAGATGAAAGCAATCGGGACAGTCGCTTCTATCGCAATCGTTTGCGGCATGAAGTGATTCCGCTTTTAGAAGAAGTTCAACCTGCTTTCAAGCGCATTGTCAGCCGCAATGCCCGGGTTTTCGAACTCGACCGTCAGGTTTTGGAACGAATCACCAACGAAGCCTTTGCGCTTTGCGTTAAAAAAGCTGACGATGGGAAAGCATTGATAATTGAAAAAAGTCTTTGGGAAAAGCAGGATGAAGCAATCCAATTCCGCCTGCTAACAAAAGCAGCGAACCAATTGCGGCCTGATATGCGGGATTTGGGCTTTGAGGAATTGCAACGGGCAAGAAATGCGATTGCGCAAAAAGCAGCCCGGGCAGATTTTAAGGGCGGCATCTTAATCCAGTCGCAAGACGAGCAAATAATTATGTCTTTAGGAGCGTATGCACTGCCAAGAACCGACATCCCCCAACTGATCCGCCCTGAAGCACAAAAATTGACAATCAAAAAACCGCTCAAATTAGAAAACGATTGGTTGTTGCAGGCTGAAATGCTTGATGCGAAAGCTTATAAAAAACTGCCAAAAGAGCTTCGGGAAGATCCCTTGCATGCTTGGTTGAACCCGGCAGATTTAGAATGGCCATTGACCGTTCGCCCGCCAATTGTCGGAGAGCGATGGTCGCCATTGGGGATGGTGCACAAGCGTCAAAAGCTGAGCGATTTCTTTATTAATCAAAAAATCCCCCACATTGCAAGGGCAAATTGGCCTGTTGTCTGCAATGTGGGGTCGATTTTATGGTTGGCTGGCTTGCGAATTTCTCAAGCCTGGCGGCTTACCGGTTTTGAGAGCGAGGTTTTGCACCTCGAACTCATCCCTCCGAAATAAGATTATTCAACCCAAAGGGCTTCTCTGATAACGGCTTGAATTCCGTAAATATCAGGATAAAGCACCGAGGCACCACCGTCTGTCATGCCGGGGGCTGCTTGGTCGAAACCGATTTGGTAGCTGGTCATATTGATTCCGTCGAAGAATTTCGAGAGCGGGAAGGCGTAAAGGAAGATATCGCCGAGCCCCAGGTCAGTTTCAACTGCTTCATTGAATGCAGGAATCAGGTTGCCCATATTCAAGAGTTGCGAAGGACTGATAATTTTGAGGATCATCGCTTTGACAACTTCTTGCTGGCGGCGATTGCGGTCTATATCAGATGTGTTTTTTCGGGCACGGACATACCAAAAAGCCTCTGATTCGTTCATATGCTGCCTGCCCGGTTCAACCACGCACCAGCCTGTGTCGTTTACCCAACATTCGTCCTCCATGTGCTGGGCAACGTCAACATCAATTCCACCCATGACGCGGATGACGTTCTTAAAACCGTCAAAGTTGATCATGGCGTAGTTGTCAGGGCGAATGCCAAAATTGAGCGCCAGCGTATCACCGAGCAATTGGTTTCCGCCAAAAGGTGCGGCGGTGTTCAAACGCTGGGGACCAACCCCGGGGATGTTTACCCAAAGGTCGCGGGGGAAAGAGAGCATGTGAAATTCACTGGTTTTGGTATTCATGGCAACCAAAAGCATTGTGTCCGTCCGAAAGCCGATTCCCGGTTGAAAATCTGAGCCCATGAGCATCACGGTTTTAACATAGGATGGGACGTTCAAAGCCAGACCGCTGCTTTCAAGAACAGGGTCAGGCTCTTTTTCGGATGAGACCGCCCAAAGGTTGGTCATAAAGCCGGGTTCGCCATTGCGGATTTTGTTAATGCTGATGCCGGCCAAAAGGACGAAAACAAGAGCAAAAATGAACAATATCCATCCAAGCGGAAAACCGCGTTTGCGTTGCTTACGAGTTGTATATTCCATATTTTTCCTTATAAAGAGTGCGAATTACTTCGGCTGTTCTTCCTCATCGGGAAGCGCATAACCGTTTTGCTCAGCCAGGCTGCGCAATTTGTTTTTGACTTCGCGCCATTGAATTTTTGAGACACCCAGTTTTTGACGGATTTTATCTTGCGCTATTCCATTGGAAAAGTCATTGAGAGCGCTTGTCCAGCGTAGCATGTCGAAACTGATGTGTTTATCCATTTTGGCGGCGTTGGTAACATCTTCAAGCAAATATTCAAGCCGCCGTTGAGACCAGGGAAAAACCTGATCCGTAATTT
This sequence comes from uncultured Anaerolineaceae bacterium, assembly GCA_964453395.1. Classification (GTDB taxonomy): domain Bacteria; phylum Chloroflexota; class Anaerolineae; order Anaerolineales; family Anaerolineaceae; genus Mesolinea. The sequence continues at coordinate 1,053 of CAYVOY010000146.1, read as the reverse complement.
GATATTTTTCAGCATATTGCTGATAGGCTTCAACCCATTCGGGTGAAACGTCAATTTTACGTTCTTTAAAGCGATATCGTTGGTTCGGATAGCGGACGAAAATAAAAGCTTCGTCCGGATTGCTCAGTTCGAGGTGATTTGTCTTGAGATTGAGGCATTCGCCCTTTTTCAAAGCAGTTTCCAAAACCAGTTTTAGCAAAACGTAGGGCCTCAAATCCTGACCGGCAGCGTTGCGAATGGCATCAGCAGCTTCAAGCGCGCTTGCCAGCTCTTGACGGGTTAGCACAGTCGGCAAGGGACTGATAACAGTCTTTTGAACAATTTTTTCGGCCGGGTCAGTTGAGATGACTGCGTTTTGGGTCAACCAGCGAAAAAAGGATTTCAAGGAGGTGATCCGCCGGGAAAGCGTCTTGGGACTGCATGGAATACCGCGTCCTTTTTCAAGCCAGCCGAGAAAACCTTCCAGGTCATTCGTCGAGATTTGTCCAATTTGTTTATCGGTCGGCAAAAAGGTTTCAAGGAGCAATAAATCCGCCTCAAAAGCTTTCAGCGTGTGGTGCGAACGCCCCTGGTCACGAAGGAAAAACTTCCATGCTTGAATTGCCGGTTGGAGTAAAGTACTCTCCGTGATATGGGCGCTAAGGTTATCGGTTTTTTGATTCATGACAGCTCCAACGTTTCGTATAGTCGAACAATAAAACTTAAGTTTAGTCCCGATTCGGTGCTTTGTCAAACGGTTTTTACAGGGCATTTGTGCGGGGGGTGTATCAAGTCATATGATAATGTTGCTGAAGGTGCCTTTACATACAAACTTGTTTTATAAAACTCCGTCCGAGAAAGCTTATTAGATCAAAACATTGGCGGACAAAGACACACCACTCGCTTCGCATCGGGTGCCGTTGGGCCCTGTCCGTACAAAAATTGTATAAATTACAATAGTTTGGATAATTCCTGACTTAACAGTAGGCCGGATTCTGTTTTTGAATCCGGCTTAATAGTTTGCCAGGATCTTGCCGGCTTGAAAAGCACAAGCCGGCCTACGATAAATTTTTT
>CAYVOY010000145.1:0-4049 GCA_964453395.1 uncultured Anaerolineaceae bacterium | reverse complement strand
CTTCGTTTTGCAAAGCGACGTTTGTTTCTTCCCAGCCTTCCCCCAAAGCCTGCCAAGGTTTGGCCGTGCTAAAACCGGCATTTGCCTCGCCTGACCATTGCATCGGCCGGCGAATTAGTTCGTCCGGTTTGTTGCCGGTCATGCCAATTTCTTCACCATAATAGATGTAAGGTGTTCCGGGCCCGGTCAGATAGACAAAAGCAGCCAACTTTTGGTCGAGAAGGCGTTCCGAGAAATATGAGGCAACGCGCTGCTGGTCGTGATTGGTCAGAAATGTTGCGAATTGTTGATCCGGGAAGTACTCGAGTGTATCCAAATAACTTTTGATGATTCGTGATGGGTTGGGCGAATATATCCCGCCCAAAATGTCGGTTGCCAGGTCAAAGGCAAAATATTCCTGCATTCCTTTTGTGGGTTCGTTGTATTTAGCGATGATTTGTGTATCGGTCCAAACTTCGCCGACGGTGTAAGCGTCGGGATTGATTGCGGTATAAAACTTGCGCCAATCCTGGAACCAGGCGATGCTCGATTTGTTGTCTTGCTGGCTGTAGCCTTCTTCAAAAAGGTAACGGGCGGCATCGACGCGGAAACCATCCACTCCCAAATCCAGCCAAAACTTAGTCGCGTTTTGAATCGCCTTGGTCACCATCGGCTCGTGATAATTGAGATCGGGCATTTCGCTCCAAAACGGGGCATAATACCAGGAGCCATTTTTTTCATACCAGGAGTTTTGCCCCCAAGGACCGGCTCGGTTGGGATTTGTTTCTTCCCAAACGTACCAATTCCGAAAACCGCTGCTTGGGTCTTGGGAAGAAAGAAACCAGGGATGTTCGCTGGAAGTATGATTGATTACAAAATCTATCACAATGCGCATATCGCGATTGTGGGCTTCCTGAAGCAATTCTTCAAAGTCCGCCAAGGTGCCATAATCGGGGTTGACCGCCTGATAATTGGTGACGTCATAGCCATGGTAAGAAGGCGAGGGCATAATTGGCATCAACCACAATGCGCCAACGCCCAGTTCTTTCAGATAGTCAAGCTGTGAAATAAGGCCTTGAAAATCACCAATGCCATCTCCGTCACTGTCTTTGAAGGAGCGAACAAAAACTTCGTAAAAAATGACCTCGTTCCACCAGGCGTTTGGATTTTCAGCGTCGGTTTCGATTGGGGTGGTTGGGCCGGCTTGAAGTGCCGGTTGGCAAGCTGACAGCAAGAGCGTAAAAAGCAAAAATGCTGCGATGGTTCGATTTTTTGTGGTCATAATGTCATCCTTAAGCCTGAGATTTAGCCTAATTTTACAGCAGGTTTGCGTGGCTTTGGATTGTGAGCTTGACAGGAAGGCGCTTAGGCGTCAAGAAAGCCCGGCAGTGTGGAATTTGAAGCTTGGATTAATTGCTCGCCTTGATTTTGTGGGCTGTTGACATCCCGGCTGACTTCGTGTTTGTGCAAACTTCCAGAGGGGAGCGGTTTCAAGATTGTTTGTAGGGCAAGCGGATTATCCTCCTGCAACCAATCCCACATGCGCTCTTTTCGCAAGATAACCGGCATCCGCTCATGGACTGGCGAAACATCATCGTTGGCGGAAGTGGTGATAATTGTGCAAGTGGTCAATCCCGGCATGCCCGGCATAGAGGAAACGCCTTTAATTTCCCAATCGTCCCACAGACCGGCAAAAGCGAAAGGCTCGCCGCCATCCAATTGGAAATAATAGGGAATGGATGTTTTGCCAAGCTTGCGCCATTCATAGAAACCATCTGCTAAAATCAGGCAGCGTTTATTCTTGAATGAGCTGCGGTAAGCGGGTTTTTCTGCCACCGATTCTGCCCTGGCGTTAATCATCTTATAGCCGATTGCCGGGTCATTTGCCCAAAAAGGCACCAAACCCCAACGCATCCAGACAACGTTGCGGCTGTCGGCAAAGGGAACGGTCGCCAAGTCTTGCGAGGGAGCGATGTTGTAGCGCTTTTCCCAATCAAGCGGCATCTGCCCGAGCGCGAGTTGCGTTCGCAGGTCGTCTGAATCAATTGCCAAAGTAAATCTTCCGCACATAAGCCTTCTGTTCCTTTTGTTTATTGTATTCGAAAATGCCTTCCGAGATGAGAACATCAATCCAAGAAAGCCAATCTGATCATAGCATTGGCGGACAGAGACAAGCCCTGTCCGTACAGAAAATGTATTATTTCTCACAATTCTTTGCTGCAGGACAGACCACTCGCTTCGCATCGGGTGCTATAGGCCCTGTCCGTACAACTATTGTGTAAATCAACATCAAACTAATTGCATTTTTCGCTAAACCCCTATAAAATGTGAACATTGCTTTCATCAATTAGAAAGGTTTGAATATTAACATGGCAAAGCTATACTACCAGGGGCATGGTTCTTACCGCATTACCGCCGATGACGGGCGGGTTATGTATATTGACCCATTTGCGGGCGACGGATATGATCTGCCCGCCGACATAATTCTCGTCACTCACCAACATCCCGACCACAATAAGATTGAGTTGGTCACACAGAAGCCGGATTGCCGGATTATTTCGAACGAAGAAGCACTTGCGGGCGGCAAACATAATTCTTTCGATCTGGACGGTATTCTCGTTGAAGCGGTCGAGGCGAAAAATATGGCTCACAATCCCAAGGAATGTGTTGGCTATATCATCACCGTTGACGGTATTAAGATATACGCTTCCGGTGACACCTCCAAGACCGAGCAGATGCAGTCGTTTGCGCAGCGCGAGCTTGATTATGCGCTGTTTCCGCTTGATGGATTTTTTAATATGGGACTGAAAGAGGGCGCGGAATGTGCGCGAATCGTCGCAGCTAAGCACAATATCCCAATCCACCTCAAACCCGGTGGCTTGTTTGACCGCCAGAAAGCGGATAAATGGGATGCTCCGAATAAGCTGATCATTGAACCGGGAGAAGAGATAAAGCTTTAATCCGATGCAGACCGAGCCGGGAGAGCAGTATCGTTGAAAAATAAGTCAAACTGATACGTTTTGATTGACGAATAAAGATTCAACGAGTAAAATAACAAGTCGCCAGAAAACCGTCTGGCAAATTTTATGGGAGAGGGTAACCTGAAAGATGGTGAGAGGCTCCCGGAGGAAAAATGACTACAAAGCAAGACGATATTATTATCAATGTTCAAAAACGTGAAGTGATCGGCAAACAGGTCAAACAACTGCGCCGCCAGGGTATTTTGCCCGGTGTCGTATATGGCCACAAAGTTGATTCCTATCCCGTTCAGATGGACACCCATTCAACTTATTTGCTGCTTCGCAAAATCACCCCTACCACTTTGATTACGCTTGATCTTGATGGCAAGAAAACCAAAGTTATGATTCGCGAACGCAAGTTTGACGTTGTTACCGGCGATTTGCTGCATCTCGACTTCCTGGCCGTTTCGATGACCGAGAAGATGCGCGCCAGTGTGGCAATCGAATTGGTTGGCGATGCCCCGGTTTTGGACGAAGTCCCCGGTTCTTTGCTCAACCACATGCTCGACAGTCTTGATATCGAAGCTCTCCCTGCCGATTTGCCGGAACGTATTTCGGTTGATGTCAGCGGTTTGCTTAGCGCTGAAGACAGCATCACCGTTGCTGACCTGAAACTTGGCGACAAAATCGACATTCATACTCCTGCCGAAGAAGTTATCGTTTCTGTTAGCTTTGTTGCCGCAGCAGAAGAAGTCAGCGAACTCGAAGAGGGCGCAGCCGAACCTGAGGTTATGGAAAAAGGCAAGAAGGAAGAAGGCGAAGAGTAATCCTCTTCTCTTCATTGGTTTCTACAACAAACCGGCTTCAGTTATTGAAGCCGGTTTTGGTTTTAAACGAGGAAGAATATGGATTTCAGGATGCTAATCTTTAGGCTCACTTTCACAACGGCGGACCTGTACCCGAACGGCGGATTGAATAGGCGCAAGCTAAGCCATTCTCAACGTTCGAAACCCTTTCAACCAGCTCCCAAAAATGCAGAGAACAATCGTAGGCCGGATTCCGTTTTTGAATCCGGCTTTTTTGTTTAGGATTGAGCCGGGTTGAAAAGCG
>CAYVOY010000144.1:0-4072 GCA_964453395.1 uncultured Anaerolineaceae bacterium | reverse complement strand
ATTCGGGAAAGCGAAAAAAATATAGAGCCGGATTTCAATTTTAGAATCCGGCTCTATTTTTTTCCGAATAATTTACTTTTACTGAACGGACAACTATATATTTTGTGCGTAGGGCGAACTTGAAGATGTTAAGACCTCGAGGGATTTCATGCGCAATCCCATCTTCAAGTCGCCGCCTGGCTCTTGTTTTAATCCAACACAATAAATACATGCATTCCAAACAACGATATAATTCTTACAGAGAAAGGATTAACCATGTCATCCATCTTCATGTTCAGTATCTTTGCTTCACTTTTGGTGTCCGACACGGATCCAAAAGAAATCCATCGCATTGAGGAAATCCTTAAGCAAAACAAAATTTCTTATCGCGTACAGACCGATGATGGTCGGGGACGCTTCGGACGCCTGAGAGAGAACCAGACTTATATGTCTGTGAACATGCCCGCCTACTCAAATGCTTTCGAATCCAGAAAATCTTACTTGATTTATGTCTGGAAAAAAGATTTAGACCGAGCAAGCAGCCTGATTTAGGCTTTTATAGCTATTTGTAATAATAAGACAGCAGTTCGAGTTTGAAGATGTTTAAGCTTTGAGATTGTTTAGCAAAGGCCCATTTTCAATACCGCTCACTTTGTTCGGGTACGACGTCCGCCGTCACGAATTTGTGCTTGTTTGCAATGTCGATTCTTAGCTAAAATTTTCCAACTCAGGTATTATGGCAGCCGGAGAAGAAAAGCACCGGCATCTCTTGAGCCGAGCAAAATCAGGCCCTCACTCTCTTCGAGATAACTTAAGCTTTGATAACTCCCAGTCTCAAGTTCAATTTCATGCCAGCTTTTCCCACAATCTTTCGAATAAAGAACAGCCCCATCGCTCCCCGCTGCAAGCCCACAATCCCCGGCATCAGTCAATGAGAGTATATTCCGCCCTTCAGCAGCTATAAGAAGCCAAAGTGACCGCTCTGAATCGTAACGATATATTCCTGTGCCGGTTCCTGCCCAAAGTTCCCCGCGACTGAGCAAAATCCGGTTGACCGCCTGCCCTTCCAGCCCTTTTCCTAAACCAAACCATTCGTCCTCAACCGAGCGATATACCAAACAGTCCGAGTCAGATCCACAAACCAGCGCAAACAGAGCCTCCCCTTCGGAAGCTAAATCGATAATGTTCTTGGACGCGAAACCAATCGATTGCCAAGCCTCCCCATCACGCCTAAAGATGCCATCTCCCAGCGTAGCCAAATAGGGCTGATCCTTATGTGAAATCAGTCGATAAGGCAAGCTTTTCACCACATTTTGATTCAAAGAGAGCTGATTCTCATTTGCGAGACTTATGTGGAGGTCCACAGACTCAGCTGGCAGACCAATTCTCTCACTGAGGTAGTCTTTGTTCGGCTTGCTATCTTTTGTTTCAACTGTAGGCAAATCAATTTCAATCCACGCTGACCCTTTTTGCAGATAGAGCGAAGTTTCGCTGAGAACAAGAAGTTGATTTCCAACGCTTAGCAAATCGATAAAAGCTTTATCATTCAGATTTTCGGTTAAATCGAGCCAATTCTCACCGTTTGAATCGACGACATAAACGCCTTTTCCATAGACCGCGGCATAATTAATTTGATTATCTGAATCATTTTCCAATGAAGTGATTGCATTTAAGCGCAAATCACCCATCACCTTGCTCCAGGATGAGCTTCCAGCGTTTCTGCGAAAAATCCCATTATTTTCAGTAGCAGCAAACCAGCGGTTAGGAGTTCCATTCGCAACGACAAAATCATAGATACGCTCACCATTTAGACCGACAGAATACCAATTTTCTGCCCGATTTTCGGTAGCATAGATTCCATTTCCATAGGTACCAGCAAAAATCCGCATCGGAGAAGCCGTAAATGGGTCGGGATAAAGCCGAAAGATGGCTGCATTAGTTGGTAATCCATTTCGCCGATTCAACCAACCGTTACCAGCGTTTACAGTTCTAAAAACCGCCTCATCATGCCAAACTCCACCGTAAATCAAACCCGGCACGCTCTTATCACTCGCAATTGTCCGCGCAGAATAATCATTTACCCCGGAATTTATTGCATAAAAGCTCTGACCGCCATTACTACTTTTGAAAAATCCATGCTCGTGTGCTGCCAGATAAAGTTCGCTTGGGTTCGAAGGGTTAACATCGATTTCATAAAAATAATCATCACTTGAAAAAAAAGACCCCTTTTGTCCGGTGAAAATTAATGACCAGGATGCTCCCCCATTACTGCTCTTATAGATATATCCAACGAGGCTCTTTGGAATCCGGGTGGAAGCATATACAGTATTGGGATTTTTGGGGTCAAGTTCGAGATCATAGACAATCTTATCACCCAAACCGCCGCTATTGATTGCAAACCAGTTATCACCGCCGTTATTGGATCTATATACCCCTCCGCCATAAGTTCCGGCATAAACAATTGACGAATTCGTGGGGTGAATTGCCAATGATTGAATTTTGACATTCCCTAAACCGTTGTTCTTTTCATACCATGTCTCCCCTTGATTAAAGGTCTTATAAACACCGCTTACATAGCTTCCGCCATAAACAATCTGATTATTTACAGGGTCAACCATCAAGGCTGTAAAAGTTCCGCCAATCGGTCCTACCGGTTTCGGTTCCGGAGGTAGAATTGGAGTCCACGTTGGGGTAGGTAACAGAGGGTATTCTTTCGCAATTATTGGCAAATACACCTCATCGCCAATTTGTGCAATCACCGAGGAAAACGGGGAAAACAGCAGTTCAACGAAAAAAGCTAAAACAAGAACAACACCGGCAATTATTAGTCGCTTCTGCCCTGTTTTTTCCATAATTACCTCGAAAGAAAGTTGTTAACTCCCTAAACCTATCGCAAGGAAGAAATCGTCCTCAGACAAATTTCAATTGCATCATCATCGATATCATGATGCGTTACCAGGCGAATTTCACCTCCGGTTGCTTCATTGAGCAAGACCCCTTTTTCCTTCAAAGCCTGAATGAATTGACCATTGTTCATTCCGAATGAGGGCTCAAGTTTCAGAAAAACCATGTTCGTATTCGGTGAGTCCTTAGTCAGCTGAATTCCGGGGATTTCTGCCAAACCATCTGCCAGCAACTTAGCCCTGCGATGGTCTTCTGCTAATCGGTCAATCATACTTTCCAGCGAGACAATGCCTGCTGCTGCCAAAATACCAGCCTGGCGCATTCCACCACCCAGCATTTTGCGTAAGCGACGGGCTTTTTTGATAAACTCTGCCCGTCCGACCAAAACCGAGCCAACCGGTGCGCAAAGACCTTTGCTCAGGCAAAAGGTCAGGCTGTCAGCACTTTCCGCCAATGCGGAAGCCGGCAGATTTAACGCCACCGCAGCGTTGAAAATCCGCGCTCCATCAACATGGAAGTGCAAGCCAAGTTCCTTCGCCAAAGCACCGGATTGATTCATATACGATGGCGACAAAGGCTTGCCACCGCAAAAATTTTGGGTGTTTTCCACAATCAACATTTTCGAAATCGGTTCATGGATATCCTCGGAATCGCGCATGGCATTGCGGATATCCTCAAGTGCCAAACTGCCGTCGGCTTGATTTGGAATCGTGTGAATGACCACCCCACCCAAAGCCGACACACCGCCCGCTTCGTGCAAAAACGTGTGTCCCATAGTGCCCATGATGACTTCATCGCCCCGTCCACAAACAGCTAAAACAGCCAGCAAATTGCCCATTGTGCCGGAAGTAACAAAAAGGCCGGCTTCTTTACCCAGCATTCTTGCCGCCATTTCCTCAAGTTTGATAACACTTGGGTCCTCCCCATAGACATCATCGCCAACCTCTGCCTTCGCCATAGCTACGCGCATGGCATCGGTCGGTTTCGTTACCGTATCAGAGCGAAAATCCAATATTTTTTGCATTCTATTTCTCCAAAGTTCCTAAAACTGTTTCCAAATCTTCAGGCAGTGGAGCAATAAACTCCATGGTCTCGGTTTGATTTGGCAATCGGAGGGCGATTTTATGAGCATGTAAGAAAAACCGTTTGACATCCAGGCTTTTCTTGCGCCTGCCATAAATCTGGTCTC
>CAYVOY010000143.1:0-4109 GCA_964453395.1 uncultured Anaerolineaceae bacterium | reverse complement strand
CAAAGAGCCTTCCAATTGAGAATTGGTGATATGCGCTCCCTGGCTGAGAATCGAATCTTTGATTGTGCTGTTGTTGATGATGCTGCCGGGTCCGATTGAGACAAAGGGCCCAATAATCGAGGTGTTTACCCTCGCATCCGGATGGATGAAAACCGGCGGAATAATGACATTGTCATCGTAAAACCCTTGATCTTCGAGGTTTGCCTTGCCGTGCTCCAGAAGATAGCGGTTGGTATCCAGCAGGGCTTCCGAAGTTCCGGCATCGAGCCAGACGTTAACCCGCTCAATGCCCATTCTGGCTCGATCTTCAAGCATCAAATTAATCGCATCCGCTAAGTAATATTCTCCACGAAGGGCTGTTTTTCGCTCAATTTGGGTTTCAATCGCTTTTGCCAATTGAGCCCCTTCTTTGAAAAAGTAGCAACCAACGACAGCCAGGTTGTTATTCATGTCGTTGGGTTTTTCAATCAGACGGGTAACCAAACCACGCGAATCGACTTCGACCACGCCAAAACGACGCGGATCAGGCACAGCCTTCACCCAGGCGACAGCGTCCACCTCTTCATTGGCGATGCAGGCAAAATCAACTTTGATTAGGGTGTCGGAAAAGACAATTAACACCGGACCGTTGAGGTGTTCGCGGGCTTGCCAAAGCGCATCAGATTGCCCTTTTTTGTCGGCTTGCACAACATAGTGCACCACCGATTTGGGGTAGATCTTATCCATGTGCGGTTGAATCAGTTCTTGTTGTCCGGGGGACATAATAAAAACAAATTCTGCGCTTTCCAAATTGGGAACAGTTTCAAAAGTTGCCAGCAGGTGGTCCAAAACTGTCGCACCGGCAAGCGAAACTAAAGGCTTGGGACGGCTCCAGGTAAGCGGACGCAAACGGCTCCCAGCCCCAGCCATAGGGATGATGATTTTGAGTTTTTGATCCATTCTCTCCTCTTATCTGTCACTCGGACATGCAAAATCAGATACTCTTCCCCATTATACGCTATTGGGCAAGTTTTAGCCTTATGGTTTTTGGATTTGGAGATCGGAGATATGAACTGTCAATGGAAGGTCGCCCGAACTTTGGGCGATGACTCCCAGCGGACCTGTGAGCTTGTTGAGCGGGGAATAGGTGAATTGCTCGGTATCGTTGACGAAAACCGTGATGCTGTTATTTTCAGAGCGAATCCCAATTCGGTTTTTTGCCGGAGATCCGGGTTGAAAGCGGCGCAAGGGTTCCCATCGTTTGAGGATGGTCGCTTCTCCGGCTATAAGACGGTCCACCATCGCCCTGCCATCACAGCTAAACCAAACGCGGAAGGTTCCGGAACTGCTGTTGTTCCAGAGAATGACGCCAAATTGGTCAGCATCGGAACACATTTGCGCGTCCAGATTGATTTCGAGGTAAAAATCGGAGGGCAGGTCATGAGAAGAAAGACTGACGAGGCTGTTTTTCCCACCGCTCACGGCTAAGGAGAGCGCGTTCTTGGCATAAGCAATCGTCCCGGCTGAATTGCTGCTGGTCTGCCAAAGGGAATCATCGCTAAAGTCGTCCGAGGCAAGCATGTCGAGTGATTCAGGCGTCGCGCTTGGGGCTTTGGTTACCGTTGGGCTTGGGAAAAGATTTGGTGTAGCGGTCGGGGTGCGCGGAAACCAATCGATGGTCGCTGTCGGTTCTTCGGTGGGTAGTTCGGGTGTAGCGGTTTCTTCGGGCAAATCTGGCTCCTCCGCCGCACAAGCAGAAAGCCCGCTGAGCAAGAGGGATAATAGTATTAGGGAAGAGATGAACCATTTCTTCATAGCATAATTTTACATGATAACGAATGGACGGATCTGTAGTTTGACCATTCGCTTATCAGATTTAATCGCTGTTTCTAATCGCGTCCAACATTCGGGCGAGACGCAGGCTTTCTTTAACGTCGTGAGCTCTTATAATTGACGCGCCCTTCATAATGCCCCAGGCATTGGCTGCCAAGCTGCCCTCAAGGCGCTCACCTTGCGGCAAATTGAGCGTATGACCGATGAAGCCTTTTCGCGAAATCCCAAGCAAGAGCGGGAAACCAAGCTCAAGCAAGCCATCCAGATGCTTTAACAAGCTCAGGTTTTGTGCGATGGTTTTGCCAAAACCAATTCCGGGGTCGAGGATGATTTTGTCTTCGCTTACACCGGCTCGCAGTCCTATTTCGACCGATTCGGCGAGCCAATTGCGCACCTCACTGACGATATCCTCATATTCCACGTCTTCATAATGCCCGCCCAAAGCCGTGCTGACTGCCCTTGCACCGCTTTCGCGGTTGTGCATCAAGATAGCAGTTGCCCCAAATTCTGCCACCAGCCCTGCCATAGCCGGGTCATGCTTAAAACCCCAGACATCGTTGATAATTTCCACCCCCTGTTCAAGGCAGGCACGGGCGGTTTCGGCTTTGTAGGTGTCAACCGAAAGAAGCGTGTCGGGCAATTCTTTGCGAATCAGTTTTAAAGCCGGCAAGAGGCGTTCCAACTCTTCAGCTGTGCTGAGTTTTTGAGAACCCGGACGCGTCGATTCTGCGCCCAGGTCCAAAACGTCGGCACCCTCTTCGACAAAGCGCAAGGCTTGCTCAAGTGCCGCTCGTTCTGTTTCTGCCTGGCTAAGCAAACCATCACCGGAGAAGCTGTCGGGCGTCAGATTGATGATACCCATCAGATAAGTTTTATTGGGGATTTCAGGGAAAAGGCTTGATTTCATGCTCACCTCATGGGGCTTGATTGGATTGATAGCGGGCTTCTGCCATCAGACTAACAGAAGCAATTTCGGGACCTAAACTATAAACGAAAGTATTGAACGGAATGTTTTGAGCAGCCTGCAAGGGCAAATTTGCTTCCCATCTGCGGAAACCAATCGGCTTCCCGTCTTCATCAAAAGCCGTAACCAGCAGCCAAAGCGAGGCGAGGTCGCGCTCGTCTTTCTTGAGCTCGATTTCACCGCTCACCTGGGCAAAAAGCTTTTTATCGGAAATCTGAAGCTTTTCTGAGACAATCTCAAGCTCGGCATAACGTTCATCTTCCGGCAAAGTAGGCAACCAATAGTCGATTTCAACTTGAATTTCATAATCTTCAGGAACCGGGGAGGGAAAAGTTGCCAAAACCGGCAGGCTTTCACCGGCTGGTATGATATTTAGGGGAGCGAAAACCACTAATTCGCTCTCAAAATCACCAGTTTTAGAACTGAGTTTGAAAGATAGGGAGGGGTTTTCGAGATTTGCTTTGCCCTTGTTATGGAGCAATGCCAGACAATTCAATTCGCCCAAGGGGTTTAAGTAACAGCTCGGTTCGCCATTTATTTCTAATGGAGCGGAGGAGGTTGGGCTGACTGTCGGTTGAATGTCGGACGTCGGTGTTTGCGTCGGGGTTTGTGTTGGCGTTGGAGTTGCGGTGTTTGTGGGCAAAGGTGTTGCGGTCACCGGAATTTCCAAAACCGTCCCAACACTCAACCAATTTGGGGTTACTGAGGGGTTTGCTGCCAACAATTGATCGAGACTGATGCCGTAGTAGAGCGCAATCGAAAACAGCTCATCCCCTTTTTCGATTGTCCATCGTACCGGAGCAGGGGTAGAGGTGGCGGTCATGGTGGGTGTTTGCGTCGGAGCTTCGCTCGGGCTGGGACTTGGGCTAAGGGTTTGACTGGGGGTCAGCGTTTGGCTGGGTCGGAGCGTTGCGGGCATAGTCGGCTCAACTGTTTTCGTCGGTGGAGTTTCCAGCTCAACTAAACAGCCGGAAAAGCTGAAAATAGTCAGAAATAAAAGTGGCAGAAGCACTCCATGAATCTTACGTTTCATTTTTTGATTATATCAGGCTGGGAACATGTCGCAATTGTACAAGAAAGCTCTGCTTTGTATTAATTGTCCTGCCAAAGTAGCAACAGGGTTTTTTGTTATTCGATTGGATTTATGATAAGCGAATGCTTTTCACTTCTGCATGAATATCCAAGAGATTTGCTAAAAAGACTGCTAAATCCAGAGCCTTTCCGCTGGTGAAAAATTGCATTTCGCTCTGTTGTGAAGCTGATGCCAATAATGCCCGACTTTCCAAAACCCTTTTCACCTGACGGGCGACTGCCGGTGCGGGGTCGACAACGC
>CAYVOY010000142.1:0-4112 GCA_964453395.1 uncultured Anaerolineaceae bacterium | reverse complement strand
GCAGAAGAAATCATGTTTAGCGATATCACTTCCGGTGCTTCGAATGACATGGAAAGAGTTACCAAATTAGCTCGCCGGATGGTTACCCGGCTTGGAATGAGCGAAAAACTCGGACCAATGGTCTACGGTCAAAAAGAAGAATTGGTCTTCTTGGGTCGTGAAATCTCTGAACAACGTGATTATTCTGAAATAGTTGCTCAAACTATCGATGAAGAAGTTGCTAAATTAGTGAACGAAGCATATGCAACTGCCAAAGGCGTTTTGAGCCAATACAAAGAAAAACTTGTTGAGATTTCTGAAAAATTGTTGGAAGTTGAAACCCTCTCCAAAGAAGAGTTTGAAGAATTATTCCCAACTCCGAATGAGAAGAATCAGGGTATTCCTGCCTTCAATCAAAGCTAAATTAACCAAACTTAGCGCTAACAAGACCCAGCATCTTTTCCAGGATTGCTGGGTCTTTTGCATCCAGCCAATTAATCTCCGGATCCGTTGGTTTGAACCAGTTTGTTTGTCTTCGCACGTATTTTCGAGTGTTTCTTTTGATAAGCATAATTGCTTCTTCCAAGCTGATCTCCCCGTCCAAAAAGCTTATCATTTCGGTATAACCAATCACACCCACTTTCAAGAGAGCATCTTTATAGCCTTGAGATACTAAACCTCTAACCTCGTCTTCAAAGCCATCACTCAACATCTGTTCAATCCGTTTGTCTATTCTTTGATAGAGCTCCTGCCGCTCCCATTGCAAACCGATGGTCAGAATCTCAAATGGAGATTCGCTTTTTGTTCGGCTTTCAGAAAAACGCTTTCCGGTTTTGAAAATGACTTCCAAAGCCCGAATCGTTCGTCTGTGATTCTGATAATCTATAAAATCAGCAGCTTGTGGATCTAAAATTTTCAACTTTTCATAGAGGACGTCAAAGCCAATATCTTCCCCAATTTTTTCGATGATATCCCTCATTCGGTGGTCTGCTTCAAGTTCGGGCACCTGCCAATTCTGACTAATTGCTCTGATATATTGACCGGTGCCACCACTCAGAACAGGCACTTTTCCTTCTTCGTTCAGTTTGAATATAAGCGATTCGGCCACTTCCTTATATTCACCGAGGCTCCAGGGAGTATCCAAATCTGCACAATTAATTAAGTGATGCCTCACTTGCGAAAGCTCATCGTCGCTTGGTTTAGCCGTCCCAATATTGAGGGGCTTATACAAATAACGGGAATCCGCAGAAATGATTTCTGTATCAAGCGCTTTTGCCAGCTCGATGGAGAAACGGGTTTTCCCCGAGGCAGTCGGTCCAATCAAGATAATCAGCTTTGCGTTTTGCTTTTTCATCCTAAAAATCCAAAGATACATTTTGATAATGAATAATTTCAGGTTGCTCAGAACCGAAACTCTCAATAACGACTAAGTCAATTTGCCAGGCTTGGTCTAATTTGGCATTGTTATCCAGGTAAACCGTCATCGTATCGGCAATTGCCTGAATTTTCTTTTTCGTAATACTATATTCCGCATATCCGTACTTTCTGGAACGTCGGGTCTTCACCTCTACTGCAATCAGGACATCATCAACTTTCATAATTAAATCCAGCTCACCGTATCGGCTATGAAAATTTCTTTCAAGCAGTTGATACCCTTTAGCGCTCAGATATTCCAAAGCCAGGCTTTCGCCCCAAGTGCCTAATTTTTTTCGATAAAGCTTGTCTTCTGCCATATGCAATAGTATAACCGCCTTAAAAGGATTTTTTATGTTCTAAATTTAACAAATCCTGCCTCTTTTAAGATAAAATTATAGAATTAAGTAAAGCACTAATCGAAAATTCAACAAAGGAATCCTATGACTGTTGCAGAAATTGTTACCATTGGTACAGAATTACTTTTAGGTGAAATTCATGACACGAACTCCCGTTATATTGCTCGTGCCCTTCGAGATATCGGCGTTGACCTCTATCGCTTGACAACCGTCGGAGATAACGTTGCCAGAATTACCGCCACCCTTCAAGAAGCATTGATGCGTGCTGATGTGGTTATCACGACCGGCGGCTTAGGCCCAACCGTTGATGACCCAACCCGTCAGGCCGTTTCAGACACTTTTAATGTCGATTTAATTTACCACGAAGAACTTTGGCAGCAAATTCTGACACGTTTCAAAAATTTCAAATACACCCCATCAGAAAACAACAAAAGACAAGCCTATTTACCGGCAATTGCTTTCCCAATTACCAACCAAGTAGGCACTGCGCCAGCGTTTGGCGTTGAACTGGGTGTAAAAACGCTCATTTCCTTACCCGGTGTTCCAACTGAAATGGAACATATCATGAAAACATACGTGATTGACTATCTGAAAAAGCGCTACAAACTTGAGGATCAAACTATTATGCCCTGGGTAATTCACACAATTGCCTTAGGCGAATCCGCAATCGATGAAATTATCGGTGAAATGGAAAAATTGAGCAATCCTACCGTCGGTTTGCTCGCCCACCCCAGCCAAACGGATGTGCGTGTTACCGCCAAAGCTCGCTCAACCGCTGAAGCTCAACGAATGATGGAACCGGTTATACGTGAGATTCGGGAAAAATTAAGCCCATACATCTATGGCGAAAACGAAGACACCATCCAATCGGTGATTGGTGAAGCATTGATGAAAGAAAACAAAACGCTTTACGTTTTTGAGGTTGGAACAGACGGCATAATTTATAACCGGCTCTCAGAACACATGTCACCGGACAATTTGTCGGGTCAGTTGCTTGAAGTTGATGTTACTCATGATACCTTCAAAACCTTGTTGGTTGAATATCGCGATAAAACGCAAGTTGATTTCGTGCTTGGGGTCATGTTAACTCCTGACGAAAATGGGAAACAGCTCTATGCCGCCTTGCTCGATGGAGAAGATTTTTCAGAATACCAAAGAAGTTACAGTGGGCCCGCCGGTGATTCGCCGGTTTGGGCTTTAAATATCGGTCTGGATCAAATCCGGTACCGACTAAATATGAGAAAGGAAACCAAGAATGCAAGTTGATGTTTTATTGAAAAACGCCATTGTTTTAACCATGGACGAGGATTACAACCTCTACGACCGCGGTGCAGTCGCCGTACAGGGCGACCATATTGTAGAAGCAGGTGATGAAGCCTTAATTCTGGGCAAATATGAGGCAGCTCAAGTGATTGATTGTGGTGGCAAAGTGCTTATGCCAGGCATGGTCAACACCCACACACATGTTCCGATGAGCCTTTTGCGCGGTTTAGCAGACGACCGTCGTCTCGACGTATGGCTGATGGGCTACATGATGCCGGTTGAAAGAGAATTTGTTTCTCCCGAATTCTGCCGCCTTGGCACAAAACTGGCTTGTGCAGAACTAATTCGCAGCGGTGTAACCACCTTTAACGATATGTATTATTATGAAGACGATATTGCTGAAGCAACCGCTGAAGTTGGTATGCGAGCAGTTGTTGGGCAAACGGTTATGAAATTCCCCTCGCCCGATTCCAGTTCATATGAAGAAGCTCTCGATCGTTGTCGTCACTTGATTAAAAAATGGGAAGGTCATCCTTTGATTGTCCCGTCAATCGCTCCCCATGCGATTTATACCTGTACGTCGGAAGTTTTGAGTGATTGCTCCAAACTCGCCCAGGAAACAGACAGCATCGTTCACATCCACGTTTCTGAAACCGCTGACGAAGTGGCTAACTGCAGAAACGCAGAAGGAATACCGGTTGTCCCCTATATCAAAAAATTAGGCTTGCTCGATACCAAGCTTGTGGCAGCCCATTGTGTTCATCTCGATCTTGGCGAAATGCGTTCGTTGATGCATGCCGATGCCGGTATTGCCCATAATCCTTCATCAAACATGAAACTCGCTTCCGGTTTTGCTCCTGTTGCAAAAATGCTGGAAATTGGTTGTAAAGTTGGTATTGGTACCGATGGCTCAGGCTCAAACAACGACCTCGATTTCTTTGAAGAAATCAGACTTGCCAGCTTTATCGCAAAACCAACCGCCGAAGACCCGACAGCTTTGCCTGCCAAGCAAGTTTTGGCAATGGCGACCAGAATTGGTGCACAGGCGATTCATATGGACCACATCACCGGCAGTCTGGAAGCCGGCAAACGAGCTGA
>CAYVOY010000141.1:0-4142 GCA_964453395.1 uncultured Anaerolineaceae bacterium | reverse complement strand
CACAAGGGCCCATAGCGCAGTTGGGAGCGCGTCTCAATGGCATTGAGAAGGTCGAGAGTTCGAATCTCTCTGGGTCCACTAAAGAGCAAGCGATATGCTTGCTCTTTTCTTTTAAGTTGAAACTGCCTCGCTGATAATTCTTAAGAGCGTGCAAAGATTGATGAGAATTTAGCCCTCTCAATTCCTCATTGTAATATCACTCCCGTTTTTAATCACATAAAGCGGAGCACGGTGATACCAGATGGCGTGATAAACATCTTCTTCATCCAAAACAACCAAATCCGCATTGCCGCCAATCTTCAGCTCATGTCCACCAATCCCAAGCACTTTCGCAGCGCCGGTGGTGATCATGTCATAGAGGATTTCCATGTCTTCAAAGGTTCGCATTTGCAAAAGATGGCTGGCAAGAAAAGCAATCTGGAGCATGTTGCATTCACCAAAGGGATAATAGGCGTCCTGAATGTCGTCTTGCCCAAGCGCAACCGGCACGCCAGCCTCCAGGAGATCTCTAACCCGAGCGGCAAGAGGTCCGGTATGCGGGTCGGAAACCACGCCAATACCTGCTTTTTTAAGCAAGCTAACCAGCTTACGGAAGTAATTTTCGGGGTAGAGTTCCATCGCACGACAATGTTGTGCGGTAACCCGACCTTGCCAGCCCATTTCAATCGTGGCTTTGCAAAGCATTTCGAGCGTTCGCTCTTCCATATCGCCCACATCATCCAGCAACATCGAAATCGGTTTATCAAATTCTTTTGCCAGAGTGCACATCGAATCGACATGTTCTTGTTCGTCTTCTTTGGTAAACTCAATCCAGGGAATCCCCCCGACCACATCCGCGCCCATTTCGAGTGCCTGGCGAATCAATTCTTTCGCACCCGGTTCGCGGGCGATTCCATCTTGCGGGAATGCCACAACCTGCAATTCAAGCCGGTCCCGATATTCTTCGCGCATTTTCAGGAGCGCACTAACCCCTTCAAGGCGAGCTTTGGTATCAACGTCTGCAAAAGCGCGGATATGCGTATTGCCATACTTGATTGCCAAATCACAGGCTTTGCGAACGTTGGGAATAATC
Organism: uncultured Anaerolineaceae bacterium; assembly: GCA_964453395.1. Taxonomy (GTDB): domain Bacteria; phylum Chloroflexota; class Anaerolineae; order Anaerolineales; family Anaerolineaceae; genus Mesolinea. The sequence goes on along the minus strand of CAYVOY010000141.1, from coordinate 3,070 downwards.
CAGGACTGGTCATAAGAAGATTTGAAATCCGCAGCACGTTCAATGCCGGTCATTGCGCCGCCCATCCCACCACCGGTATATTCTTTGAGCGCGTCTTCGCCTGCCATTTGCAGCGTGTAGACTTTATCAAGGTGAAGGTGCCCGTTGACGAAAGATTCAGTTACCAATCCGCCGCGAGCATCGATAAGTTGGGCGGTTTCGCCTTCCAGATCTTCAGCGATTGCGACGATTTTGCCAGCCTGGATAGCGATATTGACCAGGTTTTGACTTTTGCGTGTTTTGGCGTTTTTGATTAATATGTCGTACATTTTTGCCTCTCTTTTATTGGAAATGGGCTTAGTTCTGCTAAGATTTCAGAAGGGGATTTTGCCTTTCTCCAATCTTAACACGATGCCCACTGCTTGACTTCAGATTGGACGATTGGAAAATTAGATTTGTAAAAAACTCACAAATTGGGCAACTTAAGAATGTGCTGTTTTACAAAGCTTCGGCTGAATCGGCTTCTTGTCAAAACATTTAGAACAGCGATCCTCAATAATATCTCTTTCAATCTTGAGTGTTATCATAAATCTACAGATTGTAAAAAATCCCATCCTAGTCTCTATTCGTTTTTGTCCTCAGTTACTCACCGCATATACTTCTTGGATATATTCCTTATCATTGACATTACTCACAACTAAAAGACGGGGGGTCGTTCTTCCTCCACTCCACAATTGCAGGTAGCAATGGGGACAAACTTTTTTATCAGAAATCCGTTATTAAAAATATTTAACTTGCGCTAATGCCCCTATCCTATATCACCTAAACATTCCAAGGGGAAATTTTAGTCAGGGTATATTTTTCTTACTGACTTGATAGAAAGCGCAATAAGCTTCTTTAATACTTCAATTTCGATATCAGCAAGTTTATTGACATAGACACAAGCCTTACTTCTGGTATGCTTACCAAGTTCATCAAATAATTCTTCACCATAAGAATCCCACGGAACAATGTATAAGCTCATTTTTGCCTTGCGTGGAGCAAACCCCGTAAGAAAAGCGTCACCCTCATGACCAGATTTATATTTGTAGTGGTAGGATCCAAATCCAATCATACTCTCTCCCCACATTTTCGCCTCTAGCCCAGTAGTTTCAGAAAAAATCTTTAACAACAAATATGCATCTTCTCTTTTTCGTGGATTTTCAATTCGGTCAATAAACTCAATAACACTACTGTCGTTTACTTTTGTTTTAACTTCATACATCAAGACAGACCTCTTTAACTTATGTTCTTGCAATCCATTCCCTCAGAAACTAACTTTCTACAATGGGACCTTCTGCTTCAACTATTTCTTTAATAATATTCTGCTTAGCATTTTCAAGACAACATATGAAATTCTCTTGCTTTATTGTTTCTGTTAGCTTCCCTTAGCCAGAAATTCATATCTTGTCCGTCCGCCATTGGACAATTATATTTTACCAAAATAAAGAAAAGGGAAAGTCCCGATCCATCCTCATTGCCTTGACACCATCCTCATTGCTTAAGCATTTTAAGATAAGGCAAAAGTTTATGGGCATAATCGGGCAAATCACAGCCAAGAGATTTTGCATTATGGGCGGAAACTTTTTCAAAAAGATGGCAACTTTCAAACAAAGCCGACCAGCTGTTTTCAAAACTGTCATTACCCCAACTGATCAAAAGGCTTTGCCAAGCTTCGGTCGAAATATGCTCTTCGAGATACTTATAGTCTTTCCCAATGTTAAAGTTGAAGCCCTCCCGAAAACCTGCCTGCCAGCTGAGTTGGCGCATCAATTCATCTCGCATCAGGTTCAGATGAGCATTGGCATAAGGCAATTGTCGCCGCATCAGTGCTTTAGCAACATAGCCGCTCAGCCACCAAAATTCGTTGCAGCTATCCTCGAAAAGCTTTTTTGTCGGTTGAGCTAACAGATAATCACGATCGCTGCTTTCAGGCATCGTTTTGACCAGTCCATCCTTGTCCAAAAGCAAAACGCAAAGGCTGTCCGAAGCGAGATAATTTTCAAGTTCTTCGAGCGGACAAATTTGCAAATCAATCCGATTCCCGTCCTCAAAAAGCATTAGATAAGGGAAAGCCTTGCCCCCTTCGGGTGGAAAGAGTTGCATTGTTTCCGGTTTTTGCATAATCAAACGCTTGCCAAAAACCTCCAACCAGTCATCATTTTCAAGGAAAGCGGTCATGTCTCTGACCAGAAAAACAATATCAAAATCGCGAAAGCGGTCCGGCTTGACCTTAGGATTTGCGCGCGAACCGTTCATAAAGACCAGTCGGATGTCTTCTTCCCGGCGAGCGAAGTTGAGAATAAGGTCAAACATTTCAGCGTCTGAGCGCATTTTTCATTCCCCCGGATTAGCGAGCTTTCAATCGAACATAGCGAACAATATCATCAATTTTCGATTTGTTGGTCAGATCAATGGATGTTTGTTTGGCCACATTCGGCTTGCTACGTTTTCGGGCATCCACCATGGCAACAATTTTCATCAGAAGCCGGTCAAAAAGGCTCATTTTCTCATAATTGATACCAGCCAAAAGGTAAAAGAAGCGGGAAGGGCGCGGCTCGCCATCGCGGAAGTTGCTCTTGAAGATTAATTCCTGATAAGCCTCTTTGTCGGGAGTGGCTCCCGTGGCAAAGACCAGCCAGGTTTTTTTGGGAAACTCTTTCATGATGCGCTTGACCTTTCCAATTCCGCGAATCTGACCACCAAACAAACCAGCGCCATAAACAATCAGTTTGTAATTTTCCAGGCTCGCCTTATCAAAATCGCGGAAATTTAGCAGGTCACAATCTAAATCCTCAGCAATCCACTGAGCATATTGTTTTGAAAAACCCGTTTTTGAATTGTAGAGCACCAGTATATTTTTCACGATTCTCACCTCACAGTTGAGTTTATCTGAAAACGCAGAAATCGGTTAATTTTGGTTCGCAGAGCACTAATTTTTTGCATTTTACCGATGCTATCCGCCTAAGATAAGTGTAAAATGAAGGCACACCAAAAATGCGTCGAGGAGGAAAGATGGGAAATTTTCTGGAATCGGAAAAGATAAGGCAAG
>CAYVOY010000140.1:0-4160 GCA_964453395.1 uncultured Anaerolineaceae bacterium | reverse complement strand
AGCATGGGGTCCAAAACAATACAAACCGAAACAGTCGGCTCCACCGGCAAGCGGTTATAGTAGCTAACCGGTTTTAGCGTTCTTTCGTCGCGGTACAAACCGATATGCCAAACCTCTGCCCCCGGCATCAGTTCCCAAATCCCCTCAACCATGCCCAAACCGGCTCGCAAAACCGGCACCAAGCCGATTCTTTCTGCCAAAGAAGTTCCTTTGGACATCATCAAAGGCGTTTGCACCTCTGTTTCACTCACCGCCAAATCGAGTGTCGCTTCATAAGCTAAAAGCGCTGAAATTTCCCGAATCAATTCTCTGAATTTCTTCGGTTCGGTTTTTACATTACGCAAAAGCGTGATTTTTGTGCCCACCAATGGATGGGGGGATGGAAATACATTGTTCATTTCGTTTCTTCCTCCGCCAGGATCTAAAAATTTTATACAAAAAATAAGCCCAAAGGATAATAATCGGGCTTAAAACCAAATTAAATGTTGGGATTTTCGCTCCCAACCAGGCAATTGCCGCTACAGCAGCTAAAATAAAAGCCACAAGGTGGCTATTATTTCTTTCAGAACTGCTCTTTTTAAAAAACTTTAACGCTTTCGCGTCCATGCCTCCCGGTAAAACCAGGCTTCCACTCAAAGCCAAAATAAATGATATCATCGCCATTTACTCAAACTCTTCCATCGCCATTTCTTTGCGATTCCATTTGTTAGCGCGAATCACCGGGATCAGCGCCAGCCCAATCAAAATCAATAAAAACATTCCCGGGCAAGCCAGTTCACTCAAGACGCAGACACCGCTAAGACTGAGAACAAGCCCAACAAGCAAGAAAATCAAAGGGATCAGCATCAAGCCCAAGGTCCATTTCTTCGCCTTTTCCATCGATGCCAGTCGCCGGCCATAAACCTTGCCACTTTGCCCGTTGATTACAAGCGTGTGAACCGTCCCCTTTTCGTCCTGATAGCTCGTGCTCACCAGCGGCATCAGCATTTGCGTCCAATTCAAATTGAGATAATCACCGTTGTATTGCACATTTTGGTGATGTTGAGCGGACGCCGCTTGAATGATTTCTTTTTCTGCTAAGCGGTTTAGTCTGCTCTTGGCAACATCCAGCAATTCTTGTGGCTCAATCTCTGGCAATTGCAGGCTATTGCTTGCCAACATATCGCTTTGATATGCCACAGACTCATTCATTTCATAAGTCCCAATTTGCTCAAAGCGCTTTTGCTGATTGCGCAAAGCCGCCACAGCGACGTTATCATAATGCCTGTCCAAATAGCCCAAGCGTGGTTCAAAGTTGGTTTGCGTCCGCAAATGGTCCTTACTCTGCCAGCCCTCACGACCAAAACTCTCTTTGGCCGTTTTTACCTGATAATCAAAACCGAGCGTCGCCGTCCATTCCCCTTTCAAATCGGCATCCACCAACCAAAGCGGCCAATAGACAACACTGGCACGGCTCATCAATTTTTCAACGCTTAAATCTGCTTCCGGATAAGGCGTTTTTGCCAAAAAATTGCTTAAGACATTCTGTAAATCGGCACTTTTTAGCCGAAGTGGGATAATCGCTTCGGGTGCTTCCTTTCGAACGTAACCGGCTTGACTAGTTAATTCTGCTCCGTGGCATAAAGGACAAAGCGAATTTTCAGACTGAGCAGGGAGCAAAAAAAGCCGTTTGCATTGCGGACAGCTCGCAACAGCAGAACCAGCCATCCAGCTTACTTCCGAGGTCAATTTTTCTTCGGGAATAGAGTTTGGCAGTGCTTCGCTCATAGCTTCTCCCAATTTGAGGCTTTTTTATAGGTCCTGACCGCCTGAGTAATCCCGACAATCAACAAAATCAGACCGAGTCCACAACACAGCGTTCCACTTCCCGCCGCCGCCATCGTTGGTATGCCGATTAAAATCAGGAGCAAACCCGGCAAAATCATCAAGACAATCGCCAACCAAACTTTCGTCCAGTCAATTGGTTTTTGTCCAAAGATTTTCCCTGTTTGACCGTTTGCCATGATTTGATATTGTTTTTCTTTAAAATTGTAGAGCGCGATGTAAACCGGCAAAAACAAGTAGCGCCATTTTTCAGACTCATAATTCATATCGATGCTCAAATTGCGCACTTCGCTATTGCTCGCATCATCGATTGCTAATTGTCGCGCCTCTTCCCGCATTTGCCTTTTTGCCTCTGCCCAAGCGGCATTTAAATCAACATCATAAGCATTGGCATTTATCCCCACCAAATAATCGGGGTCGAAAGCCACCAATTTCGTCATATCAAAAGGACCAAGCTCACATAAAAGGTTCGGGTTCAGACGCTTACTGTTTACACCGCTAACCAAAAAATTTTCATATTGCTTTCGAACATGCCCACTTTCCCAACGCCATTCCTTGACCTGCCGTGTTTTCCAGCTTTTACTCGAAGAGTCGTAATAGCGTTCGCTTACCATATGGGCAACTTCCGCCTCCCAGTCGAAGGAAATTCCATTTGTAAAAGCCCAATAGGGCAAATAGAAGGGGACAAATTTGTCCAAACGGACAGAATCAACCAAAGCCGAGGGATGCATCCAGCCATCCTTCATCCAGGCTTGCGTAAATTGTGGCAGCTGATCCGGTTTGATTGAGAAAGGAAGCAAGGCTTGCGGTTGAAACAAATTGCTCTCGCTCAAGGTCACATTAACATTGTTCGAACCGCAATAGGGGCAACTGCTGGCAACAGTCCCCTGAGGATAAGACAGCTCAGCGCCACACTGGTGACAATGCAGCAAATTGCGCATCTTCCCCCAACCTTTATCGGCCATATTCATCGTTTCGATTGTGAATTCGTTTTTATCAGCGGTTGGAGCAATCACCTTCGCCCGAATGGCGGCCAAATAGCCGCAATGCTGACAAGCCAAACCCGAAGTCAGCAAATCGTAAGCCAATTTCCCGCCACATTGTGGGCAGGTATAACTTTTCGCTTGGCTTTCTTCTTTCTTTGGTGGTTTGGGAGCAAAAACACTAATCCCTGGGAGAGCGGATTTTATTTCTTGAAAATCGTCTTTGTTTAGCATTGAGCGTCACCTAAACAATTATAAACGCAGTCTGGAAAAATGGGGGCGGAAAGGAGGAAACAGGTAATAGGAAACAATTTTTCCCAGGATGAATATAGAAATTCTTGTCTATACAGGATTTTCAATCTATTCGGTTGACTATTGACATTTTTTATGACTTCTAACCTCCCAATGCTGTTTCCCGTTTCCTTTTTTCGTTTCCCGTTTCCTTTTTTCGTTTCCCGTTTCCTTTTTCGTTTCCTGTTTCCTGTTTCCTGTTTCCTGATGATACAATAATGACATGCAATACATAATTGATGGGCACAATTTAATCCCCCGCATCGCCGGCTTGTCGCTAAGCGACCCCGAAGATGAAAACAAGCTGATTGACATGCTTACTCCCTTTTTGCGTGCCAAAAAGAGCCGGGCAATGGTCTTTTTTGACCATGCCTCAACCGGTCAAGCCGGACAGCGCAATTTTGGTTTGGTGAAAGCTTTTTTTGTCCCCCAAGGCCAAATTGCCGATAACGCTATCGCCGACTACCTTCATCAACTCGGCGGGTCAGCTCGCAACTACACCGTCGTCAGCTCTGACCGCATGGTCCAGGCAGCCGTCCATGCTCATCACGCAACGTCCTTGCAATCTCAGGAATTCGCCGCTCAACTGGAGCGTTTCTACGAGGAAACTCCTCCGGCAGAAACCTCCGATCCAACGCTTTCTGCACTCGAAATTGCCCAATGGGAAGAGCTCTTCAACCAATATGGCGGGAACCCACCCGATGGGATGAGCCCCTGACGCTCAAAACCGCAACTTTTCCAAAATTAATATTTAATTAACACGATTTAGTACTCTTTTCTGAGGAAATCTATTGTCAGATTTTACAGCTAAGACTATAATAAACATTATACAAAATTTTTGACCCACTTTGTTTTTAATGGGTTCAGGGCTGAAACATTTTTATCGCTCCCAATAATTTTACGGGAGAAAAGCTTATTATGAACAGGAATCATACACACCACATTCTCTTCAAGAGTCTTCTCATGCTTATGCTGAGCTTAAGCTTTGCATTGACCGCTTGCGAAGCTATCCCTACACGAGAGCCCGAACCAAGCCCCGAGCCAGCGCAGCCAACGCTTCCC
>CAYVOY010000139.1:0-4181 GCA_964453395.1 uncultured Anaerolineaceae bacterium | reverse complement strand
ATAAGCAAGGGCCCAATCAACGTACAGATAATACCGTAGATATGACTGGACGGAATGAGAGAAAGAAAACGTTCTTCATCCTTGCGCATATTGATTTCGTTGAGGCACATTTCCGTTGAACGAATCATCGATTCATGCGTGTGCATAATGCCGGCTGCTTTGCGGGTGGTTCCGGACGAAAAAATGATATTGGCAATCGTTTCATCTCTGTTAGCAAGCGCTTGTTCGGACCGTTTGAGGAGGCTGCTGTAGCCTTCGAAGGGAGTGTTCATGTTGTAAATGTTTACAAGCGCTAAATCGCCATCCTGGAAATCCATTTTTTCTAAGATTTTGGGCGAAATGACAGCAAGCACGACATCAGAGGTCGCCAAAAGCTGATTGGTTTCGTTTTTTGAAAGGCCTGCGTCAATCAGGACGGAAGTGCAGTTTATTTTTGCTAATGCGAGGTAGGTGATAACCCACTCCGGACTGTTTTCAGCAATGATTGCCACCTTATCGCCTGGGGTAAGGCCAAGCTGTGATATTTCTGAAGAGGTTTTTTCGACTTTTTGGAATAAGGTGGAGTATGTGATTTTAGTTATTTCACCACTGTCCATATTCATAGATAAAGCATTTTTATCCAGGTTATGCGTGTTTGCATTTTTAATTTGTGTATAGATGTTCATAGAACTTCTTTCTAGTCAGGTTTAAATTTAACTACCCAATTTTTTGATAGAAAGGAAGCGGTTTTAAAAATCGTGACGATTGTCAGATTGGACGAAAGAATGTCGGATAAAGTGGCGCGAAAAAACGCAAACGATGGATTGCACTGTGTTTATCGAATGTTCGGTTTTTCTTTTGGGCAATAATTACCAGGGAAGCGAGCGAGTCCGTTGCAAGCTAAACTGCAAAATCACAAACAGATTATCTCCAATAGTCTCTCTGCCAGTTGTCTTTCTTGTTGTAGGGTGATTCAAGTCTGCTAAGCAATTCAAGTTCTACTTCCTTATGATTTTGGGTTTCGAGGAAGTATAAATCAATAAATTGCCCTTTCTCAGCATATTTCAAAACAACCTTGTTCATTTCGCAGTTTTGGCTCTGCTCGTCTATATAGCAGTTTATTGGTGAAATCTGTCCGTATCCGGTATTAAACCGGTTAGACAGATTTTCTGTTTCACCGATGTAGATAATTGAGGTCCCTTCTAACCATAGATAAACACCAGGCCAGTTGCCAGCCTCAATTGTGAACTTGCAAAAAGGGCCGTCTCCATCTTCTAGCAAGGGCAGGTTATCCTTATTGTCGTAAGCGCTTTGAGGATAGAATTTTAAGATTTGTCCATCTTCATCACGTTGCGGCTGTAATTGTTGTAATAATTGGAAAACATAGCCTAAGACATGCAGCGTTTTCTCGCCTGTAATCAAAGATCTGCGCAGAGTATATTGGGCTCGTCGTGGTCTTGGCGCAGCAGGTGTAGGTTTGATAGACTTTGCTGGGGCCCCATCCACCTTGGAAAAAAGGACTGATTGCCTTGCTAAATTGACCTCAGCCTTGAACCAGGCATTTGACCATGCCAATGATTGTGTGTGAGTGGGATCATCGTTTGACCACCAAGCCTTATAGTTGTAAGCACTTGGTGGTAGAGAAGTACCTATGATCGATTCTATTTTCGAAAAGGTCAAACTGACTTCTGTTTCATCCACAGATGCTAAAAACTGTTCCAACGGTGTGTATATTCCCATATTTCACCTATCCTTGTTCTTATCTTACGAAAAGTTTGAAAGATTGAAATTTACATCTTTTTGAGTGCTTTCTCATTAGCCCAATAAACAATTTGTTAATAAGAAGTATACTACAGCCCTTAGCATTTTTGCTACTGATGAAAGATGATTTCTACTCAATGAACTCCATATTTGAGTAAATTTTCTTCATACGATCATCATCGAATCTCTCATCAAGGATGACCCCGATTTGGGTCCTCGGCGCTATACCCGATCTGCGTTCGGCCCAGCGGCGCACGGCAAGGGCAGAAACGGCTAAATTTGCCACCATAAAAATGGTTAATATGGTGACAAGAATGCGGTTTGTTTTTCCGTCATACTTTGCAAACAGATTCTTTAAAGGATGGTAGGCAAAGTAGATAAAAGCAAGCCCAAGAATTCCCCAAAGCAAGGTCATCTGAAGACTGACTCGCCCTCCCAGATTGACCGTATGATGAGTGTAATCCCACGATTTTGAGCCAAAAGCGATTTCCTGAAAGAGGCTTGTTAGGTATTCAACCGCCGAGCCGGCAATGGCATAAACCACATATTGGATGAAGACATTTTTTCCATCCAGCCAGGATGCTAAGAGATAAATGACAACGGCTCCGATACCATAAACGAGGCAGAAGGGTCCCCAAACTGTAGCCGAATGGTTTTCCCACTGACCACGTTTCAGAATAGACCAAATGCCTTCTAATATGAAACCGATAATGCTCCCCAAAAAGAAAATCCAAAATAAATCTGTATATTTTATGGATCTGGTTTTGTTTGCCATGTTGTTTTTCTACTTTTATAATTATTTATTTACCTAAAATGTCATGATGAAAGGCGTTGAAAAAACTTTGTGCTATCTATCAAAACCCATGTCCATCGTTGTTAGCTGACAAGAATTCTAACTTATTTTTTCACTTTTTATAAATTAGTTCAATATTATACCCAAGAATTTTCAGCCTGCTCTTCTGCAAAGGGCTATCCGTTTTGCTTTTTCCATTTTCTAATCTTGCTTCTGAATGACTTGAATGGTGCAACGGTGTTGATGTGAATCCATTTCCAAATTGGCCAGTTGGCGGGTGTTGACGAAGCCCATTTCCTGCCGCCGGGTTGGAAAAGTTCACTCTCAGAATAACTTTCCGTTAGTTTTATGATCTCCTGAACTGAATCGTCAAACATAGTTCTTAACTCTTGCAGACTGTAATTTTCATATTGCTTATAAAAATCCTGATATAAGCCGCCAAGATTGTTCCACTTATAGTTCGGATGGGGAGTGATGACCGTAAGCCCCTCTTGTTCTTGCTTTTCCCAAGCAGGGATTAGCTTGAGCCAGCCTAATTGATAGGCTATCATCTGGGCAGGGGTCCGGTCTACGCCATCAACGATTTTGTCCTTATCCGCTTCTGAAATATCAGAAAACTCCTCAATGAACAACTTTGCTCTGTTTGATATTTCATCAATTAATTCTTGTGTGTTTTTATATTCTTGCATGTTCAAAATCCATCTGCATTTTTGTCGTTAAAACCGAATTTTCCAGGTTCACAGCCCTTTATTTATGCGCGTAGTTAAAGATAACTGCACAAAAAACAGAGTATGTATTTATAACACATACTCTGTTCTCAAATTTTGCTTTGAATGTCAAAAATTTATGACAATGTTTCAGTTGAACTGCTCGAGCTTTGGTTTTACCAGGTTCTGGAGCCTTGTTCTTTGAACTGGGCTACGGTTGTTGCGTGGGCATTTGAACCACCATCAACATTCATAATCTGACCGGTAACATATTCACTTTCATCGGATGCCAAAAATAGGGCAAGGTATCCGATATCTTCCGGAGCGCCATATCTATTAACAAGAATATTGTTCATGAAAATATCAATAAACTCCTCGGCTAAATAAGCTTTATTCTCTGGTGTGACAATCAGACCGGGACGAATACAATTGCAACGGATATTTTCTTTGCCATACTGAACGGCAGTGGATTGAGTCAAGAGATTGACGCCTGCTTTTGCAGAAGCATAAGCTGAACTGCCGAGGTCGCCAGCGTAGGAACCCATGGATCCAATATTAATAATTGAGCCTTTCCCGTTATTTCTCATATGGGGAATTGCTAATTTAGTGGCGACAAATGCGCTTCTCAAATCGCTTTCCATGATGGCATCCCACATTTCAACGGTGAGCTCTTCGATTGTCCCATCGGGAAGACCGACATTGGCAGCGTTGTTTACCAAAACATCCAGCTTGCCATACTTATCGACAACACCTTGAATCAATTCTTTAATCGTTTCGGGTTTGCTGACGTCACTATAAATGTAAGAAGCTTCGCCACCATCTTTTGTAATGGCATCAACCACAATTTGGCCTTTTTCTTCTCTTCTACCGGTCACAACAACCTTAGCGCCTTCTTTTGCAAAAATTTTTGCAATTCCGACACCAATACCGCTGGTTGAACC
>CAYVOY010000138.1:0-4241 GCA_964453395.1 uncultured Anaerolineaceae bacterium | reverse complement strand
GTATTGAATACATTCGTAACACACCTTCTGTTCGGGATGTTTTGCTTTCCGGTGGAGACGCGCTTCTGATGGGCGATGATCGTTTGGAATATATCCTTTCCAAACTGCGCGAAATTGACCATGTGGAAATTATTCGCCTGGGAACCCGGACACCGGTTGTTTTGCCACAGCGTATTACACCGGAATTTTGCGAAATGCTTCGCAAATATCATCCGGTTTGGGTCAATACTCACTTCAATCACGCCAATGAATTCACTCCCGAGTCTCAGTTGGCTTGTGCCCGTTTGGCGGATGCCGGAGTTCAGATTGGCAATCAATCGGTATTGCTCCGAGGTGTTAACGATTGCGTGCATGTGATGCGCAAGTTGGTCAACGGTTTGGCATATTTACGCGTTCGCCCCTATTATATTTACCAATGCGACCTTTCCCTCGGTCTAACCCATTTCCGCACCTCAGTTTCTAAGGGTATCGAAATTATCGAAGGACTTCGTGGTCACACATCCGGCTTCTGCGTTCCCACCTTCGTTGTCGATGCACCCGGTGGCGGCGGTAAGATTCCGGTAATGCCTGATTATATGATTTCGCAAAGCCCTAATCATGTCGTTTTGCGTAATTTCGAAGGCGTTATCACCACTTATACCGAACCGGATAACTATAAGGAAGAATGTCATTGCCCGGTCTGTAGCGGTAAAGAAAAAGTTGAAATGATTGGCGTTGCCAGCCTTCTGGAAGGTCAGCAAATGACTTTGGAACCAAAGGGACTTCTTCGCAACAACCGAAGCCACAAGGAGTAAACGGTACAGAATGGACCGATTGGCATCAGTTGCGGTTGAGAATTTGCTCGATATTGTTAAGCTGGATGATTTACAATCTTTGGCTTTGATTGGGCTGTCTAAAAATGCAGGTAAAACGACGTGTTTGAATCACATCATCGCTACTTGGCTTGCTACAGGACAAAAGCGACCGCTTGCATTAACCTCAATTGGCCGCGACGGCGAAAGTGAAGATATCGTCAACGGTCGCGAAAAACCGCGAATTTATATCCCGCAAGGCACCTTAATTGCTACTGCTGAAGGAGCGCTGAATAGAAAAGATGCGCTCCTCGACATATTGGATTTTTCTAAGGTTCGGACGGCTTTTGGCGAAGTTGTCATTTGCCGTGCCATGAGCGATGGCTATGTTGAATTAGCCGGTCCGAGCGCTTCAGAAGAAGTTTCAACCATTGCAAAACTTTTTAGAAAGCATGAGCCGGATTGTCTTTTCATCATTGACGGAGCGCTTTCACGGAAATCTCAAGCCGGTTCCGGAAACAGCGAAGCGGTCATTCTTGCTGTAAGTGCGGCGACCGCAACCGCACCGGAGGATTTGGCAGAGAAAACTTCGTTTGCCTTAAACCTCTTGCAGACTCCTGCCGTGGATGCTGATTTACAAGAAGAATTGGAAATGGCGATTGGAAAACATCCTGAGGCAAGGGCAATCATTCTCGGAGAAGAAAGTTGCAAAACTTTGAATTTGCCGAATTTGGTTGGCTATGGGCAAGATATTGCCAAAGAACTTGAAAAAGGCAGCCACAGTTTGTTCCTGCGCGGCGCTGTTACTGAAATGGTTGTCAAGGAATTAATTAAATCCGAAAATTTCAGAAACATCACGCTGGTTGTTGAAGATGGCACGCGTTTATTTATCAAGGCAGAAAGCTATCGCAAATTGCAAATATTAAATGTGAAACTTGCCGTTTTAGATCCTCTGGACGTTCGCCTGGTTTGCCTCAATCCAACTACAGGCAGCGGACAAGCCCAGGACCCCCTGCCCTTATTGGATGCTTTACGTGAAAAAATAACTGACATTCCGGTTCTTGACCTCGGACCGGCAAATGTGTGAGGCTCAATTGCAATCATCGGTCATCATTTCTACAGAGTTATTAAATCAAGTTGGCTTACCGGATGTTTTAGCCAATTGTTATTGTTATACCCCTCAGGGAAATCGATTAAAGAATCAAATGCGTTTTTATAAAAACGACACAAAGGCCGAATTAATCGAGGAATTGAAGGCTATTCATGCACTGCTTCCCTTAATGAGAGAAAACAGCCCTCAGTTGATGGAAGGCTGGACGCAACTGGCAAGACTGCGTGAATTACGCGGAACTTTTAGTAGCCTTGAAAACGGCTCACTTTTGGATGAAACAGAGTTCTTTGAAATCAAAAGTGCTCTGACGATTTTCAAACGAATTGGCAAACTCAGCCCAATTTTAGAAGCTGCCGGAGTTCATTTTGAAGACACATCGGAAGCGGCTCAGTTATTGGAGCCGAAAGGCAGGATAACACCTTCTTTTCACATTTACAGTGATTACTCACCTGAATTGGCAGAAATTCGGGAACGCAAAAAGGCACTGGAACGCGAAATCAGCCAAACCAGAGGTCCGGAACGAAAAGCCCTTATTACGAAACGCGCAGTGATCACAGCTGAAGAATATAAAGAAGAAGAACAAATCCGGCGAATGTTGGGAAGCAAATTGTTAACCTGGCTCCCTCAGATGCGGCACAATGCCGAAGCATGCGGTTTGCTTGATTTTCGCTTGGCAAAAGCTGATTTAGCCATGAGATGGAATGCTTCTTTACCTGTCTTAGTGGATGACGATCAGCCAACAATCATTCAAAACACCCGGCATCCGCAGCTTGCTGAAAACCTTGAGTTGCAAGGGATGGAATTTACGCCAATCTCTATAGAGTTGCGTGATGGTACAACCGTCTTGAGCGGTGCCAACATGGGCGGGAAAAGTGTTGCCCTCAAAGCGGTTTTTTTGGCAATTCTGATGACTCAGATGGGTTACTTCCCGGTTTGCGAAGGACTTGAAACGCCTCTTTACGATTTTTTGGCTTTTGACTCCAGCCATGATGGCGATATGTTCCGTGGGCTTTCTTCCTTTGGGCTTGAAGCAATCAAAATTCGTGACCACTACCGCCGAAGCAAAAAAGAACGCGGTTTAATCATTATGGATGAACCTTGCCGGGGCACTAACCCTGCCGAAGCTTCTGCGATTGTTCAAGCGCTTTGCCAAACTTATGGAAAAACCACGAACAGATTTTTTATTGCCACCCATTATCCGGTTATTCCCGGAAATGGAATTCGTTTTTATCAGGTAAGAGGCATCCGTCCGGAAGCATTGAAGGAAATGCCGGCTTATCAGGTCAAAAGCCACTCAGATTCTGAAAATCATGATAAAACAGAGAGTGAACGATTGACAAAACAAGACCAACGCGAAGACATCGCTCGCGTTCGTAAAATTCAAAAATTAATGGACTATAGACTCGAAGAAATTAGTGGCGCTCATACTGTCGCTTCGAGTGCAATCAAAATAGCCGAGTTGCTTGGTGTGGATGAAACACTCATTCACGAAATGAAAGCAGCCTGGCGGGAGGATTAATGGCAGAACTTAAACTTGATTGGGAGAAAGTGGACAAAGCTCGCGAAGCTGCCCGTTTGATCGCAGAAGACACTGTCAACTATACACAACAATATACAACAACAACCGTTGAACGTTCTATTTGTCGCTTGCTTGGCATTGATGGTGTCGATCCGATGGGAGTTCCCCTTCCCAACATTGTGGTGGAACATCTTTCTGATAAAAACATGCTGGGATATGGCGCTGCCTATTGGTTAGGTCAAGCCGCAATCGGTTTATCCAAGGATGTTCAAGAATTGGCAGAAATGGTTTCAAACGGAGAGCTCGATCTTACGCAAACTGATCCGGTTGACCCTTTCGAGATCCAACTTTGGGCAGAGAAAAAAGCAGAAGAAACGGTTTCCATTATCCATCACAATCGGCTCATTCGTGAAGGACGATTGCGCGAACATGGCGATAAATCCGGCCCGCTGCTTTATGTAATTGTCGCAACCGGTAACATTTATCAGGATATCATCCAGGCGAAAGCCGCCGCCAAACAAGGCGCTGATGTGATTGCGGTAATTCGTACAACCGGCCAAAGTTTGCTCGATTATGTTCCTTATGGCGCAACTACTGAAGGCTTTGGCGGAACGATGGCAACCCAGGAAAACTTCCGACTGATGCGGGAGGCTCTGGATGAAATTGGAGATGAGCTTGGTCGCTATATTCGGCTTTGCAATTATTGCTCCGGGCTTTGTATGCCGGAAATTGCGGTTATGGGTGCTTTGGAGCGCCTCGATGTCATGCTCAATGATGCCCTTTATGGCATTTTGTTCCGTGATATCAACATGCAGCGCAC
>CAYVOY010000137.1:0-4439 GCA_964453395.1 uncultured Anaerolineaceae bacterium | reverse complement strand
TCGTTTGAAACAGCATGGCAATCAATGTGTACATTGGGATATTGTGAGACATTCTCAAGAAGTTTAGCCCGGTTTTTGGGATCAGGCTCAAAAGCGAAAACTTCCCATCCGGTTTTGGCAAAAGCTTCGAGGGAATAGCCATGGTGAGCGCCTACATCCAGCATAACACCGACTGGAATCAGCTCATTCAGAGCTTCGAAAATGAGTTGGTTTTCGTCTGTCGTTGCGCTTGGGAAAAGCTTGTGCCTGACCAAACGCATCAGCCCGGAAAAGCCTTTCTCATTCATAACCTTCAATCCTGTTTTTAATTTCTTCTGAATTCCCACATTTCCTTCTTTCTTCTTTGCCTATCCGGAAAGCCTGCGCCGTCGCAGCCAGATCCAAAGGGGTTGAACGAGCTTACGAATCCAATATTTTATGGTAAAAGCAGAGATTTTTTTGCCACCATCGCGATAATGCACGCGCAACATTTCGGGCCAGCAACGGTCATCTTCAGCAATCGACTTCGCCCCTTCGTGCAAGCGAAAAGCCGCCCACAATTCCTGCACATAAAGCAGCGGTGCCTGGCTTGCCAAACGCGTCCAAAGGTCATAATCCATCGCGAAGTAAAAACTGTCATCAAGCGGTCCCACTTTTTTCCATAAGTCAGCACGGAAAAAGGCGGTTTGCTGAGGAATATGGACGTAACCGCGGCGCAATTTCTTGAGATCGGTTTGCGCTGCCGGGAAATCGCCAATAACTTTGCCATCGGCATCAATCCAATGACAATTGGCGTAAACCATCCCCACTTCGGGATGCTCTTTCAATTGCCGAACCGCAGCAGTGACCGCCCCGGGATAGAGGATATCGTCCGAGTTGAGCCAGGCTAAAATCTCGCCGGTCGCCTTGCCAAAACCCTGATTGATTGCATCGGTTTGGCCTTTGTCTTTTTGAGATTGCCAATAAGCCAGGCGATCAGCATGTTTTTCAATGATTTCTTTGCTGCCATCATCCGAACCGCCGTCAATGACGATGTATTCAATGCTCGGATAATCTTGCTCGAGAACGGAGAGCATGGTTTCTTCCAAAAATTTTGCCTGGTTATAAGAAGGCGTGATAATGCTGACCTTAGGAAAATCGTTTTCGCTCATTGGGCTTTCCTCGAATAGCCTTCCTTGCGACTTTTATCGAAAACTTCGCGCATATTTTTTATACCCAGCAAGGAAAGCAGAGCAAAAAGCATCCGCCTGAGCGTCTTAAACGAAGGAAAGGGCTGATAGCGCAACATTTGACCGTAAGCTTTTAAGCCTTCTTTGTATTTTCCGGCTTCGACCAAATAAAAGGCGTTCAGGTGATGCGCTCCCGCCCAAATCTGCTTGAAGTTTTCAGCACTCAATGGATAAAAGCGCGGGTCTTCGCAAAGCCATTTTGCCAGCCTGAAAGCCTCGGGGCCGAATTTTTCTGCAGCAGCCATATTTTTAGCATCTTGGTGCATTCGTGCCCTTGCCCAAACTTTGTTTGGAACATATTGCGGTTCGGCGATTGCCGCCATTTTGAGCCAGAGCTGAACATCCAACAAATAATTGAAGCTAAGGTCAAGGTAGCCGGCTTCTTCCAAAACTTCCCGACGCATAAAAACACCGGGTTGTCCGATAATTTTGAAAGTCATCAGATCTTTCAATTTCCAGTCGCCGTAATGCATCAGGTTGAATGGTTCCCCATTTTCATCAATCGATTCAACATCGCTAAAAACAAAACTCGCTTCGGGATAGCGCCGAAAAGCCTCAACCGCTTCTTGAATGGCATTGGGAGCATAGACATCGTCGGAGTTCAGCCAGGCGACAATTTCACCGCTTGCTTTTGCAAAGCCTTTGTTGATGCCATCGGCTTGCCCACGATCCGGCTCCGAGACCCAACCGGAGAGCCTGGCTTCATATTTTTTAATGATATCAAGGCTGTTATCGCTTGACCCTCCATCAATCAACCAATATTCAAGATTAGGGTAGTTTTGATTGAGAACAGAAAGAATTGTCTGTTCCAAAAACGCTCCCTGGTTAAACGAAGGCGTGATGATGGATACTTTGGGTTGTTCTGCCATGTTCATATTTTCCACACCATTAGTATAAACTGATTCAGTGTGAATTTTTATTTTGCTTCAGTCCTCTTTGGGAAACAAGCTTTGATAATCAACCTTTTCAAAAATTTCGAGCTTCCCTCCAACGGTAGCGTCCAGAATTTTGCGACCGTCGTCTTCAAAAGCGGTCCGAGCCAGGCGATAACCAAGTTCGGATGTTTCCAGATCGGGCAGTTGCCAGCGAAAGCCTTTGCCAAAATAGGCGGCGGAGAAATGGTTGGGGTCGTCGCCCTCGGACTGCACGGTTGTGTTCGGCGCGCCCTTGGTTGCAAAGCTGTGATCGACACCAATCAAAATCACTTCACTAAAACCGAGGTGGTAAGCCAGCTGCAAACAAACGTTAGTTACGGTCGCACCTTCCCAAACTCGACCACGGACATCCTTTGAAAATTTTGGAGAAGTGTAAGAAGTGTACAAAAAATGCATCCAGGGGTCCATTGAGAGCCATTTGCGCGCTCTCCAGGCAAAAAACTTGGGAATATGCAATTCGGAAAATTCTTTAACCGATTGTTCGACCACCAAATCGTTGACACAAACCAAAATGTCGGGCGTGAAATTCAGTTCATCGGCAGCCAGAAAAATGCGGTTCATCCCAATGCAAAAATCATCTTTCAATTTTGAAAGGTCCGTGTTTTTCAAAGAAGGCCCATTCCCGACCACAAAACAGCGTTCGCCTTTGTGGCTGTCTTTTAGCGCAGCCAATTTGCGTTTGGATTCCCTTCGCCAGGGGTGAAAAGTTGCTGCCGGCAGTTCAGGCAAACGGCGCAAGCCGTCATAGGTACGCCGGGCAAAGTCCATGAAAGCATCTTTGAATGAATCAGCCATCTCAAATTCCTATTCCGTGCTCAAACGGCAAGTTGCGCCGCCATCGACAACCAAAGCCTGACCGGTGATGAAGCTTGAAGCAGAATTGTCACCCATAAAATAGATGACCGAGGCGATTTCTTCCGGCTTGCCAACCCGTCCATTAACAGTTTTAGCTGCCAAAGCGGCAAGTTGTTCTTCTTCCGGAAGCTCATTCTCGAATCCGCGATGAAAACCAGCCCGCAACATGGGGGTATCAACCGCACCCGGTAAAACAGCATTTACTCTGATGTTATCCGGCGCAAACTCAATCGCCATGGCACGCGTCAACGCAAGCAAACCGCCTTTGCTGGAAGCATAAGCAGCGATATTGACCGAGGTCGCCACCGCATGAACGGAAGAGACGTTGACAATCGCTCCGCCACCCTCGGCTTTGATCAAGGGATATGCCAGTTTGATACCTAAAAAGACCGAACGCAAATTCGACGCCATCACGTCGTCCCACTCTTGCGTACTGGTTTCGAGCATGGGCTTGGTCACCTGATAAGCGGCGTTGTTCACCAAGACATCCAGGGTTGGTGTAAAGGCTTTCACCTTATCATAGAGCTTTTCAAGATTTTCGGGAATGGAAATATCGGCTTCGATGTAAAGTCCGTCAGAAGGAAACTCCTCGTAATGCGCTTGACGGTCAACGCCGATAACCTTGAAGCCGCGTTGATTAAAGTAGGCAACCGTTGCCCGGCCAACACCACCGGCCGCACCGGTTACTAAAACGGTTTTCGTTTTCTCAGTCATTTCTTCATTCCCTTCGTTAGTAAACTACGCCTTCTTTTCAAGCGCTTTGAGGCTTTCAACATCCCCAACGGGAATATCCAAGCCAATCAAAAGGTTGCGAATCGAATTCCAGTGAATCCGTTCCCAAAAGAAGGGACTGCTGTTGGTGTTATGGGGCGAGAGCAAGACGTTGTCCATCTGCTTGAGTGGGCTATTATCAGGAAGCGGTTCGATTTCGAAAACGTCCAAAGCAGCACCGCGCAAACGCCCTTCCTGCAAAGCTTCAATCAAAGCTTTTTCATCAACAACCGGTCCGCGGCAACTGTTAATTAAGACAGCGCTTGGCTTGACATGCTTAAGCGTTTCCTGGTTGATTAGATGCCGGGAAGTGGGATTGAGCGAAACGTTCAGACTAATATAATCAGAGCGTTCCAACAAATCTTCCAGACTGGTCATTTCGATACCCATTTCGATGATGAAATCCGGCTCAATCTCAATGATGTCGTTCGCCAAAATGGTCATACCAAAAGCGCGAGCCCTGCGTATAAGCGCTTTGCCGATGTTGCCTACCCCAATTACACCCAATGTCGATTCCATCAGCGTGTGCCCTGAAATCTTTTTCCATTCTCCGGTTTTCATTGCCTTATCCATCCAGGGAACATTGCGGGCAAAGCTGAGCATAGCAGCCATAACGCTTTCGGAAACAGGAACCGTGAAGGCATTCGGTGTGCGCCCAATCATGACGCCA
>CAYVOY010000136.1:0-4455 GCA_964453395.1 uncultured Anaerolineaceae bacterium | reverse complement strand
TGGTCATCCAAAGGCTGATCAACAAAGTTGCGATGGAGCAGCTCCCAGCTTTCCCAGAAGGGTTGGAAAAGCTCATCCAATTCTTCCTGAGTGGTCGCCTGGTAAACCGGTGTAGGCTCGCCCGGCTCAACTTCTACGGGTTCTGTAGTCTGAACCGCGGCTGGCTTTGTGATTATCATCGAATCGAAAAAGTTAGGCACCAAGGAACCGGTCATAACACCGGCAAAAAAACTACCCCCGACTCCAAGCAGAATTGCCAAAACGATTAAACATGAGCGTAAAAAGTTATTTTTCATATTTCTCCATCAAATCCATCTAATCAACTTCATTAGAAATGTTTCTATAGTATGGTTTTTAAATATTTCATTGCAAAATTCAGTTTAAGCCTAAGCTTGAACTTGCTCTAACCAATCGGCAAGTTCTGCCAGCCGTTGTATTTTCGGGTGCCCGTTTTCAGCCTTAAGGGGCAGGTCAATTTGTAAAGTTTGCAAACCCAAAGCCCTGGCTGTATCCAGATTTTCAGAACGGTCATCAACGAAAAGACTGTTTCTCAAGTTGGGCTTCCCCGCCTTTGCAAAACCAAGCGCAAAGGCTTCAGCCTGGGGTTTACAAAAGGGAGAGGTGTCAACGACATCGATAATGCCGCTGAAAAGGTCGCGAATGCCGGTTAAGCCCAACACGTTTTCGGCATGGGCGCGACTGGCATTGGTAAAAATCCATTTTTCTTGAGGGCAAGCCTCCAAGCTTCGCCGAAGCTCCGGGTCAGCTTTGATATATGCCGAAAGGTCAACGTCGTGAACATAAGCCAGATAATCGTGCATGTCGGCGCCATATTCAGTTTGCAAACCGCGCAAAGTGGTGCCATAAGTATGGAAAAGCCTTTCTCGAATTTCTGGCACCTGTTCATCCGGAATGCCCACCGTTTTGTGCATATAATCGTGAATGCGCTTGGCAAAAAATGGCCACAAGCCGAGATTTTCGGGGTAAACCGTGTCGTCCAGGTCGATAAAGAGCAAGTCGATTTTATTCATCGCGATTAATCCAGCGGTTCATATTCGATGGCGGCGTAAAAGCGTCCATCTTCGCCAAAAGCTCTTCCGGTTGATCGGCAACGACAAAAAGCCCGCGATGTTCGGGGTAAATAAACCCTGTTTCAATAACATGGTCAATCATTTGAATCAGAGGTTCATAAAAACCGTTGTAATTGAGAAAACCAATCGGCTTCTTGTGCTGTCCCAGTTGTGCCAGGGTTAGCGCTTCGAGCACTTCATAATAAGTACCAAAACCACCAGGGAGAGCAATCAGCCCGTCACCAAGTTCAATCATTCGAGCCTGGCGGATTTGAATGTTGCTCACTTCCTCAATCCGGCTCAAAAGTTCAAAAACCAGATGCGGCAAATTCAGATCTTCGTTAATGACACCGATAACTTCTCCGTTGAGAGAGAGCGCACCTTTGGCAACCGCCCCCATCAAACCGGTTTTACCCGAGCCAAAGACCAGGCTTCGACCCTGCTTGGCAAGCAACTCGCCTAATTTAAAGGCGACAGTGAGATAGTCATCCGCCAATCCATCAGCTGAACCGGCATAAATTGTGATTGTATTAAGCTTCTTTTCCATAGACTCAGAAAATTATACCCTTGCTTTAAGCAGCGCCCTTGCAAAGCACAAGCTAAGTCAGGAAACAGGAAATTGTTATTTCGGTTTTCGCAGGAAGCCAAAGACTACCACCAAGGCAATCCCTATTGTGCTAATGCCAATCAGGGTCAAACCAAAGGATTTGCTATTCCCAAACAATTTCTGAACAGTGCTGGGGGGTGGCGTTGCTGTAGCGGTTGGTAGTGGCGTTACGGTTGGGATTGGGGTACGGCTCGGTTGCACCACAGTCGGTTGAGGCGTGTAGGCGAGTGTCGCTGTCGCTTCGGGGGTGACTGTTGCGACCACACCTTTCTTAATAAGAAGAAAAGTGCCAATATAAAGTTCATTTGCTTCGGGACTGTTTCCATTGAGAATGTTGATTTCACTAATGGTCATGCCATAGGCTTCTGCAATGTCATAGAGCGTATCGCCATCCACAACCTGGTGATAAATCGCCCCGTCCGCTTGAGGCGTTGAAACAATTACCGCATGTTGGGACTGATTTTGCATCCCAAAAGCAGTTTGAGCGGGAACAAGAGCCAAAATCAAAAAAAATATGAGAGCAAGCAATTTCTTCATAGCGCTTATTATAAACGCTTACAGAAAGTTGGCATGAAGAGCTTGCTCTCTAACATAAACAATTTTCCTAGTTTAATTTCGGTTTGCAACCTTTATCAAAAGTTGCAATCGGCCGATCTATTTTTTCAAATAAACATCCTGATATTCTTCAGTCCGTTCCAAAACCTTCACCGCATAAGGACAAGTGGCACTCAGCTTTACATTTGCCTTGCGCGCTTCCTCTACTAAAAGCTGGACAAGCGTCCGTGCAATATCTCCACCGCGATATTCGGGCTTAACTCCGGTGTGAGTGACGTCCCAACTTTCGCCATTGTCGCGATAATCAATTTCGCCGACTTGTTCAGCCTGAGCGTTCTTGGCAATGATTTCTTTATCTTCAGGATTGAAATGGTAAGTAATTCTTTCTTCGGTCATATTTGTCTTTCTTATTTAAATCAATCAAAAAAGGCTGGGGGCATAAGCCTGACCCAACCTTTCGTTTATTTACTTTGCTTTGCCCTGATTGGCGACAGCATCCATTTTAGCCTGAATGGCTGCCTGGTCACCGAGATAGCCTTTGCTGATGACATTGAAATTTTCGTCAAATTCATAAACCAGGGGAACACCGGTAGGGATATTGACGGCGATGATTTCTTCTTCGCTCAATTGGTCAAAGGTTTTAACCATAGCGCGAATGGAATTGCCATGCGCCACAATCAACACACGTTTTCCTGCCAACATTTGTGGCTTAATTACCTCTTCAAAATAAGGCATCGTCCGTGTTACCGTGATCGCCAGGCTTTCAGTCAGGGGCAAGACGGATTTATCCTCGGTTTCACGATATTGTGCCTGAACACGCGGGCTGCGTTCATCGTCTTCATCTAACTCAGGGGGAGGTGTGGCATAAGAGCGGCGCCAGATCAGCACCTGTTCTTCGCCATATTTTGCCGCAGTCTCGGCTTTGTTTAAGCCCTGCAGCGCACCATAATGGCGTTCGTTTAACTTCCAGCTCTTGACAACAGGCAACCAACTGCGATCCATTTGGTCGAGGACGATATCAAGCGTGTGGATTGCCCGTTTGAGATAGGATGTGTAACAAATATCGAAATCAAAACCTTCTTCTCTGAGCGCAAGCCCACCACTGGCGGCTTCTTCGCGCCCTTTTTCGGTCAATTCAACATCAGTCCATCCGGTGAAAAGGTTGAGTTTGTTCCATTCGCTTTCGCCATGTCTGACTAATACTAATTTCATAATAAATCTCCGGCTTCTAATTTTTCTTTAATCATAACCGATAGAGCCGCAAATCCAGCTTTTAGCGTTTACAGAGGAGAGAACTAAGAGTTAAAAAGGCAAAGCCTGGCACCTAAGAGTAATCAGTTTCCCACACACAATTCAGCAATTCTCAATATGAAATAAATCATCACAATTCATACATGTACATTGTTAATTGCATATTATATACAAGAGTAAGGGCAGGTCCTACTCACGAATGCTCAATAATCAACAACCTGGTAAGACCTGCCCTGCAAGAAAAGAGAAATTACTACAAAGCCGAAATATTTGGGGGATTCCGAAGGGGCCGGGTTTTTCTAATTATCCAAATTCAAACCGCTCATGTGCTGAACTAGCCCGTACCGTGGTAAAAATTCGGATCAGGTTCGTACTTGGTTTCACAAATATGCTCATGATTGATGAGAAAAGCACCATAATGACAATTCCTCTTTTGATTTGCTATAAATCCCCTATTCCCTCTATCACGTGTATAATAGTGACTAACATTTATTAACATCAAACCCAGGAAAGGTGTGCCTATAAGTTTATCCAAAACAATCTGATTGAAAGCTTTGAATTTATTGTCAATTAATTAAAAGGAGAGTAATGAAAGACGAAAAGAAATCAGGCGATCTTAAGGATGTATTCAAAAGTCTTTCCTGGCATTTGCTGGAAGTGACCGAAAACGCAGCCATGGCAGCGGCACGAGTTGCCGGGCATGGCGACAAAAACCTGGCAGACGCAGCCGCTGTAGATGCGATGCGTGCTACTTTAGCTAAAATCCCCGATACTACTATCGAAATCAAAATTGGTGAAGGCGAGCGCGACGAGGCGCCTATGCTTTACATCGGAGAAGTAATTGGCGACGGTGCCCTTCATGTTGACATCGCTGTTGACCCGCTTGAAAATACCAACGCAACCGCAAACCTCAATTCAGGTGCGGTTTGTGTTCTTGCCGCTGCTCCAAAGGCCGGACTAGCCAGTGCTTCC
>CAYVOY010000135.1:1503-4482 GCA_964453395.1 uncultured Anaerolineaceae bacterium | reverse complement strand
CTTGCAAAAAGTGAGGCTTAATATGGGAACCTGGATAGTCGGACTCGTTTTGGCAGCTATCGTCGGCGCAATTGTTTACTCAATGATTAAACAAAGAATCGCCAACAAAGACTGCCCCACCGCCTATTGCTCTTCTTGCCCGGTTGCAAAAAATTGCAGCCCAGTAAAAATCAAAAAAAGCAAAATCGTCGACGTAAAATTCTAAAGCCGACGAATTAACACAGAAAAAAGCGATGCCCTCTCTCAAGCGCATCGCTTTTTTGTTCAGTTTTTAGTTTCCTGTTAAATACTCATAGCCTCTTTGTAGGCTGTCCAAATTACGCTGCGAAGATTGCCTACCTGTTTGCAATCTCCTACGAGATGAACGCGTTTACTCTTCTTTTCAAGAGGCGCCGGTATGTATCCTGTTGAACTAATTACTGAATCACAATCAACTTCAATTTCTCCATACTCCTTCGAGTTACAGATAATAGAGTCTTCCTTAACCTCTTTCAAGGTAGTTTCCAGATGGACCGGAATTTTGTGCAATGCGAACCATTCCCGCAAATAAGAACTATTGGCTAAACAAACTCCCTTCTGTGCAATCAAATCATCCTTCATTTCTACGATAATAGGTTTCTTTCCTTGAAGAGCCAGCTCATACGCAATTTCACATCCCGTCAATCCACCGCCGATAACGGCCACAGTTTCACCAACCGGTGTTCCATTAAGAAAGTCACAAGCCTCAATCATTCGCTCATACCCTGGCACATTCTTTAGCACCCGCGCACGTGAACCTGTTGCAATAATCACTTCTTTGTCAGCAAACTGAGACAAATCATTAATTTCCGTATTAAGATGAATCTCGATTTTCATTGTCTCCATTTTTCGGCGATACCACTCTAACAGCTCACGCAGTTTGCCTTTGTAGGATTCTGCACTTCCAGGAATAAATACTCCACCTAAGACATCTGACTTTTCATAAATAACAGGCTTGTGCCCCCTTAATTTCAATACCCGGGCTGCTTCCATGCCACCAATTCCGCCACCAATGATTGCAACTGTTTTAGGTTGTTCTGTTTTTTTAATATAATGGACATTTGTCTGCATAGTTTCAGCATTAACTGCACAACGTGACAGATGTAAACTATCAGAAAGGTCCTGGTCACAGGGCACCCCTTTGTAATGACCCATATTAAAGCAACCACTATGGCATAAAATACAAGGCCGAATATCTGCCTCATTGTCATTCATTAGCTTTACTACCCACTCCCGGTCTGCTAAAAATGGTCGTGCAAACCCAGCCCCGTCTAATTTGCCATTTGCAATGGAATCTGCCGCAACTCGAGGGTCAAGCCTGCCGGCACAAACAACAGGAATATCTACAAATTTCTTTATATACTCCACATCTTCAAGGTTACAGTTTTCGGGCATATATACTGGTGGATGAGCCCAATACCAGGCGTCATAAGTGCCATTATCGCAGTTAAGCATATCGTATCCCGCATCTTGCAGATATTTTGCCGCTTTTTCAGATTCAGCCATATCTCTGCCTGCTTCTACATAATCCTCACCAGGAAGTGCACCCTCTCGATACCCTTTTGTCTTGGATACTACACTATATCGCAATGAGACAGGGAAATCTTTACCACATTCTTTTTTGATTGCTTGAACAATTTCTACCGCGAAGCGATATCTATTTTCAAGGCTACCACCATATTTATCTGTTCTGCGATTGACATAATTTAATGTGAATTGATCAAGTAAATAACCCTCATGGACAGCATGGATTTCAACTCCATCAACACCTGCATCCATGAGCTTTCTGGATGTTTTGGCAAAGGCATCTACATACTCTTCAATTTCTGCTATTGTCAGTGCCCGTGATTCCATTTTATCCGACCAACGGTTAGGGCTAACACTGGCCGTAGTGGTTATCTTGTCAAAATCCATAATCGGCTTTGATACTGCACGCAAGAATTTGTTAGTATACAATTTTTCCATCATTTCGCTTACTGTAAAGGAGCGACCGAATCCTGCGGTAAGTTGGACAAAAAGCTTTGCACCTGTCTTATGAAATTCTGGCATCCAGTTTGCTAAGTCTTGATACATTTTATCGTTCTTGTATAGCCATTGCCCTCGCATTGGACTCTGCACTGGTTGACAACCTGGCAAAATTAATCCGGCGTTGTTTTGGGCCACTTCCATAATGAATTTAGCGCCTTCTTTGTCAAAATGATGGGTTTCCATCCAACCAAACAAATTTGTTCCACCCATAGATGTCATTACAATGCGATTCTTAATTTCACAATTTCCGATCTTCCATGGGGTAAACAGCGGTTCTAATTTTTTATCCATTTCTCATACCTCACTTTTTGTTATAAATGCATAAGCTGTTCGTTATTGTTTTACGTCTACTTAATAAGTAAATTATAGCTCTGAATACTCTCATTTATAAATACTCCTTTTACTTCGATTTATAACGTAAGTGTATAAATCGAAGTAAAAAAGTATTTAAAAAACGCAATAAAACCTGCTAACACAGGTAATTGCAAGCCGGTATGTAAAATACTATGCACCAGCTAAATTTTGGAGGTTTTTAAAGTATGACCGAATCAAGCTTTTCAGAGCTCTACCACCGTCACGTCAATAAGATCTCCTATTACATCTACAGCTGGGGGTAAAACAGTGCCGATGTCGAAGATTTGACCTCTCAAACCTTCATCACCGCCCTTGAGACCTGCCACAGGTTGCGCGATGAAGAAAAAGACCGACGCATGACCGTCATCGTCACCAGTTTTATTCCTTGTAGCGCAAAGTTGCCTGTCATTGCTCTCTTTGCCGGTGCATTGATGGGTGGTGCCTGGTGGGTTGCCCCTGTGGCATATTTCCTTGGCGTTGCAGCCGTTGTCGTATCCGGTTTGATTCTCAAGAAAAGTAAAATCGTCAACGTAAAATTCTAAAGCCGACGAAAATTAACACAGAAAAAAGCGATGCCCT
>CAYVOY010000135.1:0-1403 GCA_964453395.1 uncultured Anaerolineaceae bacterium | reverse complement strand
TCACCCGAAAGGATTTTGAGTGCCAGGGGGTCTTGAACTTCGCGCTGGATGGCACGTTTGAGCGGTCGGGCACCAAATTCGGGGTCATAACCAATATCTGCCAGCCAGTTCAAAGCTTCCGGACTGATTTCGAGCTTCAAGCCCCGATCCTTTAACAAATCAGAGACATGTTCAAGTTGAATACCAACAATTTCGCCCAGGTTTTCGCGGCTTAGCGGTTTGAAGACCACAATTTCGTCAACACGGTTTAAAAATTCGGGTCGGAAGAAATTCTTCAGAATATCGACAATTTCATCCCGTCCAACCTGAGCCGCCTGACCTCTTTCATCCTTCATCCAAAGCTGACTGCCAAGGTTACTGGTCATAATTATCAGCGTGTTGCGAAAATCTACCGTTCTGCCTTGTCCGTCGGTCATGCGTCCGTCATCAAGCACCTGCAAAAGCGCATTGAAAATTTCAGGGTGGGCTTTTTCGATTTCATCAAAAAGCACCACGCTGTACGGGCGGCGGCGAACCGCTTCGGTCAGCTGACCGCCTTCTTCATAGCCAACATAACCAGGAGGCGCGCCAAAGAGGCGGCTGATGGTATGGCGTTCCTGATATTCGCTCATGTCAATCCGCACCATGGCGTTTTGGTCATCGAAGAGAAATTCAGCCAAAGCGCGAGCCAGTTCGGTTTTTCCGACACCAGTTGGTCCGAGGAAAATAAAGGAGCCAATCGGGCGGTTGGGGTCTTGCAAACCGGAACGGGAGCGCCGAACCGCATTGGCTACAGCCACAATCGCTTCGTCCTGCCCAACTACGCGTTGATGCAAGCGTTCTTCCATATGGAGCAATTTTGCCATTTCGCCTTCCATCAGACGGCTGACTGGAATTCCGGTCCATTTCGCCACAACGGTGGCAATTTCTTCACCGTCAACTTCTTCTTTAAGCAGTGCCCCTTTTTGTTGCTGTTCTTGCAGTTTGGCTTCAGCCATGCCGATCTGTTCTTGCAGTTCGCGGATTGTGCCATAGCGCAAGCGAGAGGCCTTTTCGAGGTCAGCATTACGTTCGGCTTGTTCCATTTCAGATTGAGCCTGATCGAGTTTTTCTTTCAGCTCTTTGAAAGCAGAGATGCCTTCTTTTTCTGCCTGCCATTGCGCAGTGAGGGCTTTTGATTTTTCGCCCAAATCTCCCAAATCTTGCTCGATTTTGGCCAGACGTTCCTGAGAGGCTTTGTCCTTCTCTTTTTGAAGAGCTTGCTTTTCGATTTCGAGCTGCATAATATCACGGTCAACCTCGTCGAGTGCTTGCGGTTTAGAATCGATTTCGGTGCGTAAATGTGCGGCAGCTTCATCGATCAGGTCAATTGCCTTATCGGGCAAATGGCGGTCGGTGATGTAGCGATTGCTCAAAGTAGCGGC
>CAYVOY010000134.1:477-4503 GCA_964453395.1 uncultured Anaerolineaceae bacterium | reverse complement strand
CCGTTGTGCGTCATGCAAAAAAAGGACACCTGAACATTGACAAGAAGTGAAACTGAAATAAGAAACATATGGAGCAACTGGACAGACAAACCGACTGAACCGTGCTTTAATCATTCGACTGAGAGTGACAGAATTTCTATTTCCCCCGCTTCGCATTTTTTAAAATTTCTCTGCCAACCCGCATTTGGCACATTTGCAAAGCCCCGCAAGCCAACCCACAACCCAAGCTTTACAAAAGAGCCAAATCTCCCACGCTCTAACCACAATAACTATCAGTTTATATCTTATTATTTGAGATATATTTGTAATTTAGACCAGAATAATTTGACAGCAATGAATCGAATTAAGGAAGTGCTTGCAGACAAAGGGATTAAACAGACTTGGCTGGCTGAAAAACTGGGTAAGAGTTACAACATGGTAAACTCCTACGTGCAGAACAGACAACAACCAAGATTGGAAGTGCTTTTTGAAATTGCCAAAATCCTTGATGTTGATCCCAAAGAATTAATTCAATCTGAGCATGAATAAGAAAACACTATCAGAAAGAGATATTTGCACCAAGTTCATTACTCCTGCGATTGAAAAATCAGGTTGGGATAAATTGACACAGCTTTTAGAGGAAGTTTCATTCACGGACGGCAAAATCTATGTAAGGGGCAAAATGACTGCAAGAGGTGCGAGAAAACGGGCTGACTATATTCTCTACTACAAACCAAATATTCCGATTGCAATTGTTGAAGCAAAAGACAACAAGCATTCGGTTAGAGCAGGTATTCAACAAGCTTTGGACTATGCAAAAATATTGGACATTCCTTGTGTGTTCAGCAGCAACGGTGACGGATTTATTTTTCATGACCGAACCGCAACAGATGGAAATGTTGAAACTGAACTAAACATTGACAGCTTCCCAACTCCTGAAGAGTTGTGGCAGAAATACAAGAAATACAAAGGCATTGAAACATCTGAAGCTGAAAAGGTAGTTGCCCAAGATTACTACTTTGACGGAAGTGGCAGAAGCCCAAGATACTACCAGCAAATTGCGGTCAATAGAACCGTTGAAGCTATTGCCAAAGGACAAGACAGAATTCTGTTGGTGATGGCAACCGGAACGGGAAAAACCTACACAGCTTTTCAAATCATCCACCGACTTTGGAAGAGCGGAAAGAAAAAAAGAATCCTGTTTTTGGCTGACAGAAACGCATTGATTGACCAAACACGAAGAGGAGACTTTAAACACTTCAAGGACAAAATGACGGTGGTAAAACACCGCATGATTGACAAAAGCTATGAGGTGTATTTGGCTTTATATCAAGGCTTGGCTGGGGCTGACGAACAGGCAAATGCGTACAAACAGTTCTCGCCTGAATTCTTCGACTTGATTGTCATTGACGAGTGCCACAGAGGAAGTGCAAAAGAAGACAGTGCTTGGAGAGAAATCCTGACCTATTTCAAAAAAGCAACACATATTGGTCTGACCGCAACACCAAAAGAAACCAATGAAGTTTCAAACAGTGAATATTTTGGCGACCCTCTTTACACCTACTCTTTGAAACAAGGAATTGATGATGGTTTCCTTGCTCCCTACCGAGTTGTTCGTGTAAACCTAAATGTTGATGCAGAAGGTTGGCGACCAGAACAAGGCAAAACGGACAAAGAAGGAAATGAAGTTGAGGACCGCATATACAACCGAAAGGACTTTGACCGAAATCTGGTAATTGAAGAACGAACACAGGCGGTGGCGAGAAAACTCACTGAGTTCTTAAAAGGTTATGACCGTTTTGCCAAAACCATTGTTTTCTGCACCGACATTGACCATGCAGAACGAATGCGTTCTGCCCTTTCAAATCTAAATGCAGACTTAGTAGCTCAAAACTACAAGTACATCATGCAGATTACAGGCGATAATGATGAAGGAAAGCGAGAACTGGACAACTTCATCAATCCTGAAGAAACCTATCCTGTCATTGCCACGACTTCTGAATTAATGACCACAGGTGTTGATGCTCAAACCTGTAAAGTCATAGTGTTAGATGCGGAGATAAAATCAATGACCAAGTTCAAGCAAATTGTGGGTAGAGGAACCCGAATCAATGAAGAGTTTGGCAAAATGTATTTCACTATTCTCGACTTTAGAAACGTCACGGACTTATTTGCGGATAAAGACTTTGATGGTGTTCCAATCCGAGTGAAGCCTGTTTCGGAAGAAACAGACCTTGGTGGCATTGTGGATGAAGAAGAAAACATTGACACGCCTATCATTGACGAAGAAACAGGAGAGGAAATTGAAATAGAACCTGAAATCAGATATCCTGAACCGCAGACACCAACAGATAAGGTTCATGAGCCTAGAGAAAAGGTTTATGTAAATGGTGTTGATGTTTCCGTATTAATAAGCCGTGAAATGTATTTCGACAACAACGGCAAACCTATTACCACAAGTTTGAAAGACCACACCAAAGACCTAATAAAAGGACAATACGCTTCATTGGATGATTTTCTGAACCGTTGGAATAGTACAGATAAAAAAGAAGTCATCATCAAAGAATTAGAAGACCAAGGTGTGTTGGTTGAAGCACTAAGAGATGCGGTAAATCGTGAAGTAGATTTATTCGACCTAATCTGTCACGTAGCATTTGAACAACCACCACTAACCCGAAAAGAACGAGCGAACAATGTGAAGAAGCGAGACTACTTCACCAAGTATGGTGAACAAGCCCGAAAGGTTTTGGAAACGCTACTGGATAAATATGCTGATGAAGGTGTGACCAACATTGAAAGCATGGACATTCTGAAAGTGAAACCACTCACAGATTATGGTTCGCCTTTGGAAATCATCAAACAGTTTGGCAGCAAAGCCAAATACTTAGAAGCAGTAAAAGAATTGGAACAAGAACTTTATAAAACAGGAGCTTAATGGCAAACCTAAAAGGAATCATAGACAGCATCCGTAAAATCATGTGGCAGGACACAGGGTTGAACGGTGATGCGCAACGCATTGAACAGTTGGGATGGATGTTGTTTCTCAAAATATTCTCAGACAAAGACAAAGAACTGGAAGTACTCAATGACGAATACGTAAGCCCCATTCCTGATGAATTGCATTGGAAAGCCTGGGCAGGTGATGATGAAGGAATGACGGGTGACGAGCTGCAACAGTTCGTTGACCAAAAGTTATTCCCTACACTCAAAAACCTGAAAGTGGGTATGAGTGATGATTTGGCGAACAAGCGGGCTTTGATTGTTCGTGAGGTGTTCGAAGGCAACAACAACTACATGAAAAGCGGCATCAACATCCGCAAGGTACTGAACAAGCTCAACGAAATTGACTTCAACATTGCCAAAGACCGCCATGCTTTTGGCGAACTCTACGAAACCATTTTGAAGGAATTGCAAAGTGCGGGTAAAAGTGGGGAGTTCTACACTCCCCGTGCGATTACCGAGTTTATCTGCGAAATGATTAATCCGCAATTGGGTGAAAAGATTCTAGACCCAAGCTGCGGAACAGGTGGTTATTTAACAGCTGCCATTGAGCATTTGAAAAAGCAAGCCAACAGCGTAGAAGAACGGGAAAGCATTGCCAAAAACATCATTGGTTGGGAATACAAACCACTTCCGTATTTGCTGGCAACTACCAACCTGATTTTGCACGACATGGAAGTGCCCAACATCAGCTTCCGTGACAGTTTAGACCAACCGCTGAGTAACTACACCGAGAAGAACCGAGTAAATGCCATACTGGCAAACCCTCCTTTTGGAGGCATTGTAGCCAACAACAACGAAAACAACTTTCCGCAAAACTTCCGTACCAAGGAAAGTGCCGACCTCTTTTTGGTCTTGATGATTCACTTGCTGAAAAATGGCGGACGAGCAGGCATTGTCTTGCCAGACGGCTCCCTGACGGGTGATGGCGTAAAGCAACGAGTACGCCAACGGCTCTTGGAAGAGTGTAACCTGCACACCATTATCCGTTTACCCAACTCCGTGTTTCAGCCTTATGCCACGGTAGCCACCAACCTCTTGTTTTTT